>JBIKPL010000179.1:0-6157 GCA_044357485.1 Cytophagales bacterium | reverse complement strand
ACAATTTTAAATACAGGGCCATTGCGTATGGTACTTGCGATTCTGCTGCTTCCACGGCTGCACAAATTGTATTTACGACTTCTCCGCTTACTAAAATCTCTCCAACCTTTTCTCCAACCTGTGAGGGAAAAAACATTACCTTGACGGGTAAAATTGATTTCGCCTCTTCTTACAAATGGAAAGTGTCTGCCAACAGTGGTACCACTTGGTCTGATGTGGTGGCTGATGCAAATTATAAAGACGTAACTACGGCTACGTTAAAAATTGATAGTTTGCCCTTTACTTTTAATACCTATTCGTATCGTTTAATTGGTATTGGCGCTTGTGCACCCAATGATTCTACAGTGGATGTGGTGGTAAATGTGTTGCAAAAACCAGTAGTAACAACTGAACCCGTATTGAGCAATAAATGTGAAGGTGATGTTACGTCATTTGATATTGTCGCCAAAGGCGAAAGTTTAACCTACCAATGGAAAGTGTCTGCTAACAATGGCTTAAGTTATAGCAATATTGCCAACCTTGCCCCAAATACGGTAACCGATGCGGCGACCACTTCTAAGCTCGACATTAACCCTGTTGATTCGGCGATGAATAAAAATTTGTACCAAGTATATGTGTCCGGAACTTGTGGTAAAGACACTTCAAAAGCAGTATTGTTAACGGTAAATACCAAAGCTAAAATTGCTGCACCTGCCAATGCTACGGTATGTGAAAACGATAAAACCATTTTAGTGGTAGCGGCCAAAGGTACAGGTGTTACCGTACAATGGGAAAAATATGATGGTGTAAGTGCTTATGTGCCTTTGACCAATGTGTCGCCTTATAGTGGCGTGACCAACGATACCTTAACCATCACCAACCCAAGCAATACCTTATCAGGTTCTAAATATAGAGCGGTAGCAAGCACTACCGGACTTTGTGTATCTTCTGTTACTTCTTCAGATGCGGTGTTAACGGTCGATACCATTCCAACGGTAACAAATCCGAGCGCCATCACTATTTGTGAAGGTACACCTACTTCATTTACCGCAACCGCTAGCGGAACGGCTACGACTTACCAATGGCAAGCTTCTTACAATGCTGGCGTAAGTTATGTGAATATTGGCAATGGTGGGGTGTATTCAGGTACCACTACTAAAACCTTACATGTATTGTCTCCAACTTATTTGATGAATGGTAATTTATATAGGGTAATGATTGATGGAAAATGTAAAACGGGTGTAGCTTCTCTTTCTGCGAAATTAACCGTTGATCAAAAACCAAGCATTACCAAACAACCAATCATGGATACTGTTTGTGAAAATTTACCGGCCACTTTTAAGGTTACGGCTTCAGGAACTTCACTGGTATTTAATTGGGAAAAATCTACCGATGGCGGTTTGTTATGGTCTCCAATCGCAGCTACGGCTTCTACAAGCACTACCTCAACCTTAACCATTCCTTCGGTAACCATGGCCATGGTCAATGATTTATTCAGGGCGGTGGTAACCAATACCAGTGCTTGTTCAACGGCAACGGCAGTGGTTTCTAATGTGGTAGGTTTTGCGCTTACTTCGGCACCAGCCATTACACAAGATCCTACCAATGTAAGCATTTGCGAAGGCGCAACGGCATCATTTAGTGTTGCCGCCACACCTGCAGATGGCACCTTAACGTTCGATTGGAAGGTGAAAAAAACAAGCGATGTTGGATTTACGTCGGTGTCCATCGACCCTTTAAATCCTCAAGTATTAGATTTAACCACTGATGCGACTTACGACAATGCCCAAGTGCAAGTAATTGTTTCTGGTGCATGTGGATTGCCATTAACTTCTGGTACCGCTACTATTCAGTTTATTATTCCTAATTTGAGTATTAAAGATAACAGTAGAATTTGTAATGGCATCACCAATGCAAGTTTAGAAATTACTTTCCCAGATGCCAGTACTTCTGCTTCTTGGACGGTGAATATTCCGTCGGGCATAAGTGTATCGGGTGTAGTGGGTAACAATTTAAATGGCGTAAATGGTTTAATCCAATCCATCAATGAAACCTATACCAATACCGGAAACGATGCCAATGTAACCTATATCATTACCCCTCGTTCTGTGACGGGTTGTTTGGGTGTACCTCAATCAGCAAGCATTATCGTGTTGTCTCCCTCTCAACCTAGCTTAAATGGTGCTTCAGATATTTGTCCTGGAAAGAGCCATACCTTTACCACGCAACAGTTTAATTTAGGTACCTATGCTTGGTATAAAAATTCCAATCCTGTGGCCTTGGTCGGCGAAACCACCAACAAGCTTACGGTGGTAATGGGCAACGAACAAGATGAATACGTGGTGGTATTTACCGATACTTGTGGCAACGCTTATGATGCCGATACCTTGTTAATTCCTATTGAACCAGTAGAAGTGTATTTTGATGTACCAACCAAAGTTTGTAGCGATTTACCTGCGACCTTCGATTCTCATATCATCAGTTCCAATAAGTTGATTGACCAATATGTATGGAACTTTGGATTAGGAACCACCATTACCATTTTAGATTCAAGTACCACCAGTGCAAGTTATACCTATGGCGATGCAGGTTTGTATAAAGTGAAATTAGAAGCCTATTTCAAAGGCTGTTTAATTGGTGATACCATTACACCTGTTACGATTCAAGATTGCTCGATTAAAGCACCAAACATCTTTACCCCAAATGGCGATGGAGCCAATGATGGTTGGTTTATCGAAAATATTGACCGCTACCCAACCGCTAGTGTGTCTATCTTTAACCGTTGGGGAGTAATTGTTTGGACCGCTACCAATGGCTATGTACAACAATGGGATGGTAGGAATTCTGAAAAACAAGTATTGGAAGAAGGCACCTATTACTATGTTATTGACCTTAAATCGGGCGACAAAAAAGCAAGAATCAAAAGAGGATACGTTACCATTTTAACAGACAACAAATAATTGCCTGTTGGTTTAACACCATAAGCGTAGTCTATATTCGACTGCGCTTTTTGTGTTTAGTGGTAGGCCTTAAAATTAAGTAGGGTCTGCTGAAAAATAGTTTAATTGTTGATTTTTAGAAATTTAAGTTGTTGTTTTAGCCGTTTAAATGCAAGGGTATTTGATTTTATTGAAGTGTTGCACTCGTTTGATTTAAATAGCATAGATAAGTTATTTATTTTGTAGGGCGTTCCCTTCGGTCGCGTGATCGGCACTCGCTATTTTTCTTGTGGTCAAATCATATCGTATTAAAAGATTACCTCAACCCACAAGAAAAATGAGCTCAAACAAAGCCTCTCCCGCTAACGCAAAGCGAATGAGCCAATCATTTCAATTAAATGGAGTGGCCATTTTAGCATCATAATTTTAAATGTATTTGCTAAAAATGATTTACAAATGATGTGAATTGCGTTTTTCAGCAGGTACTAAGTACAATGAATAATCTAAAATTGGGATTGCTGAATTCTTTCTAAATTACCTTGTCATGGTTTGTGTCAGCTAGATTTGGGCTTATTTTAGGTTTGTTTGTTGGGTCTATATTGTTTCAATCATTTTTGTGATTTATATTGAATCCCAATATTCTAAATGAAATATTTATTCAATTAAAGAATGTTTTACTAATTGAGTTGTTCAATGATAAAAATAGGAGGAATCATTAATGGAATCCTATTCAACTATAAAAAATTAGAACACTAAAGTTTGCCAATTACCCACTTCTGAATAATATTATAAATGGTAGCTTTTACATAAGGTTTGGTCACAAAATCATTCATTCCTACGGCATAACATTTGTCCATATCACCCATTACGCTACCTGCTGTTAAAGCTATAATGGGCACTTGTGCACCGTTAGGTAAGTTTCTTATATTTATAGTGGCATCGTATCCGTTCATTATTGGCATTTGAACGTCCATAAAAACGATGTCTGGTTTTTCGTTTTTGTATGCATTTACACCTTCTTCTCCATTATATACAGTGGTGATTTTGATATTAGGAAAGCTCTTTTTGAGTACTGTTTGGGCTAAAATTATATTTATTTTATTGTCTTCTACCAATAGTAAATGAAAACTGGTAAGGTCTAAATCTTCTACTTTGGCAGATGAATTTTCATTAATTAAGGTATTGTTGATAAATGCTCCTTCCATCAAAGGCAAGGTTATATCAAAATAAAAAACACTTCCTTCACCTAACACACTGCTAAGTTGTAATTTACTATTCATCAAGGCCAGTAATTGATTAGAAATACTTAAGCCCAAACCAGTACCGCCATATTGACGAGTGGTAGAGGTGTCGTTTTGTGCAAATGCACTGAATATCTTTTGTTGATTTTCTTCAATAATACCAATTCCGGTATCTCTTACGGCAAACCTAATCGTTATTTCTTGTTCACTTGGTTGTGAGAGAAGTTCAATTTTTAGTTCGATTTCGCCTTTTTCGGTAAATTTTATAGCATTACTCAAAAGGTTGACCAATATTTGTTTTAACCGAATGTCGTCTGCTTTTACTTCTTGGTTAATGGCGGAACTAATGTTGATAAGCAATTGAATATTTTTCTTTTCAACTTGAAATCTTATAATATCGCTCGCTTTATGTGCCAATTGATAGATATTTACATTGGTCAATGCCAATTCCATTAAACCAGCTTCTATTTTTGAGAAATCTAAAATATCGTTAATTATACCCAGCAAGGAGGTAGCCGAAGCGTAAATATTAGCTACGTAGAGGTTTTGTGTTTGATTTAGATCCGATGATTTTAACAGATCCGAAAAACCAATAACACCATTGAGCGGTGTACGAATTTCGTGACTCATATTAGCCAAAAACTCTGATTTCGATTGATTCGCTTTTTCTGCCAAATTTTTGGCAGTTTGTAACCTTTCATTGTTTTCTTTTAACGAAAAAGTCATGTGGTTAAATACCCGAGCAAGTTCAGATAATTCGTTATTGCCATTGACTTTCAATACAGTATCAAGATTTCCTTTATACACATCGGTGGTGCCTTCTTGCAGAACATTTATTTGTTTGCTAAAGGCAACGATAGTTTGGATTACGAAGCCCAAACTGATTAAAATACCTATTATACCCACTATTATTATCCAAGAACTGATTTTATTAAGGTTATTGGCGAGCGATTCTTGGTATTTTTTGTTTTTAATTTCATTTTTGAAAAGCAAAACCGAAAGAATATGGTCAATATTGGTAGTGTTTGGATAAATGTGATTTTGTAATATCTCTTTTCCTTTAGCTATTTTTTGAATGTCTTTATAGTCGTTGATATTCGCAAAAAGGTTTAATATTTGGGTCGAATACTCAATTTCGGTATTTATAGAAGCAATAAGCTTATTATTGTCTTTGTTTTTGTTATAAGAATTAAGCGTATTGTCGAGCGTGGCTTTGATAAATGGCAACTCCACTTCAACAATTCCTTTTAATCTTGACGATTCGGGAGTAAAAAGCAAATCGCTGTTATAAACTCTGTTGATAAGTAAAAAATACAATTCGCTGTTTACTTGAGCGAGATGGCTAAATAATTTTGTTTGAGGTTCAATTTCTTTTTTAATTTCAATATAATTTGATTTAGACTCATTGGCAACCAAAGAATTAAGTACTATTATCAATATAATAATTGAAAATAGTAACCCAAAAACCAATGTAAGTTTCAACCAAATTTTCATTTTACGCTTATCTTTTTACCTTTTCAATTAATGCATCTCCTTTTATTTTGTAAAGAGAAAAATAAATTCCTTTTGAGGATCCATCAGCCAAAATAGCAATATTTCCACAAACTCCTTGATAAAAACTTACGGTATGCAATTGCTCTCTTAGCCATAAATCAAATGGTTTGTCGGCTGGTTTATCGGGCAATTGTGCTAATTGCGTTGTCAAAATATTAAAGGCATCGTAAGCCTGTAAGCCCGACCAAAAAAACACGGGCACTTTGCCATATTTGTGGCGATATGCATTTGTAAAATCATTGGCTATTATATAGTTACCATCGCTTTCTGTAAAAAAAGCAAACTCAGTATCGTCCATAGTGCCTTCAGAATTTTTATAATAACCATCCCCAAAAAGCGTGTTAGAGGCCAAATAAGGAGCTTTTATGCCCATATCTCTTGCCTGTTTCATCGCAAAACCTAAGTTTTTGTAACCATAAAATACAAGGGCTTCCGAATTTTCAG
>JBIKPL010000178.1:0-6159 GCA_044357485.1 Cytophagales bacterium | reverse complement strand
ACCTTAACGGCTGCGCCTTATACAACTACATTCACTAATTTACCTGCGCCATTTGCCGATGGGTCGTACAGTTTTAAAGTGAAAGCATACGATAACAATGGTGGCGTAAGCGAACAATTAATTGTGGTATACAAAAACAGGGTTCCTTCTGTAAGCATTACAACTCCGGTAAACAATCCAACTTTTGCTGTTGGAAGCACGGTAACGATTGGAGCATTGCCTTATGACCCAGATTGGACATCAGGTAAATTAGAGTTTTTCAATGGTGCTACTAAATTAGGCGAACAAGTAATTGCAAGTACTTTAGCGGGCACTGCTTATAACTTTAACCTGACGAATGTTGTTGCAGGAACTTATAACATCACTGTAAAAGCAACTGATGATATGGGTGAAGCAGGCACGTCGAGCATTGCAACGTTCACGGTAACAGGAAGCTCTTGTACGGTACAAGCTTGGAATATTGCTACTGCTTATAATGGCGCAACGAGGGTTTCTAAAAACGGAACCGTGTACGAAGCCAAATGGTGGACACAAGGAAATGATCCAATTACCAATTCAGGTACTTGGGATGTTTGGAAAGTAATTGGTGCCTGTAATGCGCGTATCGGAGATATTGCTCCTGTAATTGAAAGTGCAGCGTATCCAAATCCATTTACCAATGCATTAACGGTTACGGCAAATGTAATTTCTACGACAGCTCAAGTTTCTATCTTGAATCTTAATGGTGAAGTCGTATTGTCAAATGCAGCAACTTCAACTGCTGGAGAAATCAACACAACCTTTGAAACCTCAAATTTGGTAAGCGGCATTTATGTCGTTCAAATTATTGCTGGCAATGAGGTAATGACGTACAAAGTTGCTAAGTAAATAATTAGGCTATTTTCTTAAATACTTAAAAAGGCTGCTCAGCAATGGGCAGTCTTTTTAAGTTTAAGATTGGTAGAAGAATAAATGGCTCACACGAAAATGTTGGGGAGAAAGTTTTAATAAATAATTTGTTTGTAAATTATTTAAGTATAAATAATAGCAAATTTTTATATTCAAATCTAAATTTTAGATTCTAGATGAAAAGATGTGAGAAGTATCAGTAGGATGATAATTTTAGTATAATAATTATGATAAGGATTGAGTCAAGCTATTCTCGAAATTTAATCTTCACGAGTAAAAGGAATGATTTGCTATTTCAGAGTCTGAAATATTCGCCCTAATAAAAACAAAAATTAATCATTACTACTCGTATATTAAAAAGTATAAATTAGCCTAAGTTATTAATTATTTGGGCGTTGCCTATCGGCCGTGCTTTCGGCACTCGCTTTTTTTGCTTTGTTAATAGACCCTCAGATAAATTGAATTAATGTGAAGTAACAAAGCAAAAAAGAGCTCAGACAAAGCCTCAATCACTAACGCAAAAAATAACCTTCAAATCAAAAATATAAAAATTAAAAAAACATATAATAATGTCATTCTATTAGTTTTTTCATAATGTCTTGAGCGTTTTTTTACTTGTCTTTATAATAATGTTTAAAATTTCTTAATCCCCAGAAAAATCGTGTGAGCCGAATAAATGGATAAGCATATCGTTTTGATGAACATTATCCGAACTTTCAGCCTTCCAAAGTGGTTAGGCTAACATGTAAAATAGGGGTGCATGAGCCATTTAACATCCCTTACAAAACACAAAAAAACAAACAATAAAATTTTTATCATTAACCTACACGAAAGGGTAAACTATCTTTTGAAATTTTCGTTAAAAATGCAGTTGACGTCCATTTCCTTTTTTGTTGTTGATTACTAAAAACAATTCAAACATGAAAACTTTTGTATTGATACTATTCATTTCTTTGTCATGTATCAACATGAATGCCCTCAGTATTGATGGACCAGACCGAATTCTTGGCACTTGGCTCACATATAAAAAGGATGGCAAAGTAGAGATATTTAAATCGGGAGATAAGTACTATGGCAAATTAATTTGGGCAACCGATTTATACGAACCGGGAGGAAAGGTATTAAAAAAAGACGTCCTCAATCCCGACCCAAAGCTGAGGGAGAGGTATATTCATAATTTTATTTTTATGACCGATTTTGAATACAATGATGGGGTGTGGGAAAACGGCAAAATTTATGATGCAAGCACCGGCAAAAGTTATGATTGTTATATGAATTATGTCAACGGGAAAATTGCCATTTCCGCGTTTGTTGGGTTGCACATTTTTGGAAGAACAGAAGAATGGCAACGCATCAATTGATTTTGAACGCCGTTTTTATTCCGCATTTTTGCCTTAGCAAAGTTTTAATTTTCAAAGCGATTCCCTAGCTTGCAGTATCATGCAAGACCCTTCAACCACTACAACTGTCTCCAACAACACGCTTTTCATCAAGCAATTGTCGAGCTCGTATGTGTTATATGGGCTAAATATATTGCTCATGATCATGGTTACGCCTTTTTTGTTGGGGCGATTGGGCGTTGCAGCTTATGGCATTTGGTTACTTTGCCAAAACATCGCCACGTATTTCAACCTGTTCAACCTTGGTTTTTTGAGCAATGCCATCGCGCAATATGCCACCAATACCCCTGACAATCCTGAAGCCAAGAATCAGCTTTTCTCTACCTTATTTTTCTCATTGGTATTGTTTTGCCTATTGTCATTCCCCGCCTATTGGTACATTCACGAGCATTTTGAAACCCTATTTAAAATTGCGACGGTTCATGTTTCCATGGCGAAAAATGTGTTCTCAGTCGTATATATCGCCTTTATTACGTTGTTTTTAGCCTCTACCTTTGACATGATTTTGTACTATGTATTGGGCAAGGTAATCACTAAAAACTTGATTGAAATCATAAGGCTATTGGTCTTGAATGGCGGCTATGTCGCTATTATGTTATGGGGTGGCGAAATGGATGACATGGCCATTTTCTATTTGATCATTCAACTCATCGTGTTGATTTGTTTGTATTTTTTTGCAAAAAGGGAAGCCAAATTTCAACTTTCCTTTGCTCATTTTAATGTGGCTTTGTTCAAATCCTTTTTCAAACCAGGCTTCAATTTCCTATTGCTCAACCTGGCCAACATGGTTATTTTTGCGGGAGATAATATTATGATTTCCGCCTTGATAGGTGTGGAACAATTGGTATTGTTTTCCTTGAGTTTCAAGTTGTCGGATATTGCCATTCGCCTCATCAATAAAATCGTAGATGTAAAATCACCCTTGATGATCCACTACATCAAAGACAAAAAATATGACTTACTCAAAATTGAATTTAATAAGCTTATTTATTGGTCCTTAGGCTTGTCGTTTATGGCTATGGTAGGCATTTCCCTGTTTGGTAAAATGGCGTTGAATTTTTGGCTCGGCGACAAATACCTTTTTGACAATACCATTATTGTGCTATTTGCCATTTTTGTGATGGTCAATTCCCTATACTATGTCTGTTGGATTTTTCTGAATTTAACCGGTCAACATACCCGTTTGTCTTATGTGGTTTTTATTGAAATAGGCTTAAATATCCTCCTGTCAATCTTTTTGAGTAAATCATTGGGATTAATAGGCATTGCCCTAGGCACCCTTATCGCAAGTATATTGACGAGTAGTTGGTTTGCATATTGGGAATGTTACCGGTATTTCAAAAGCCATACAACAAACGCATTACCATTTCGTGATGAACATGGCCAGCCATCAGATAACCATTCGCTTACAAATTCCGTAAAGCGTTATGGTTTACTTTTGTGAATAAAATAGCATATACGATACAACCATTAAACAATATATGAAAGCATTTATCACCGCTCTTTTTACTATACTTTTGAGTACCATTAGCCTTTGTGAATTCGCAATGGCAGCTCCAGGGCCCACTTGGCAAGACATGGGCGTTCCAGCTTTCTCCGCTGGCAATGCCAAATATACCTCCATGCAAAAAAATTCTTTGGGAGAATATTTCGTAGCCTATGAAGATGCCGGCAACAGCAGCAAAGCTACTGTAATGCATTATGATTTAGGTATTAACAAATGGAAACCTGTAGGAATTCCTGGGTTTTCAGCAGGGCAAGCCATAGACCTTTCCTTGGTGATTCATCAAGATACCTTGTACGTTATTTATGCAGACAATGCGGATAACCAAAAAATTACCGTTAAAAAATTCAATGGCAGCGCTTGGGTAACTCTTGGTAGCACGGTATCTACTTCCCAAGGCTTATACCCTTGTTTGGCCTTTCATCCAGTCAATCATTTTCCCTGTGTCGCCTATTCTTCTCCTGCGAATGGCACCAAAGGAACCTTGAAATATTTAGACAAAACAACTGGTAATTGGATAAATGCCAATAGTACTTCTCCTGATTTTTCTACTGGCAGTGCCAATTGGAATGCCCTTACTTTTGATAAAAACAACTATGCTGTAATCGCTTTTCAAGACGGTAATGCGTCTAATAAACTTTCTGTAGTAAGCTATGACGGTACAAGTTGGGCAAATGTTGGAAATGCAGGATTTTCGCAAGGCATCGCAGACCATATCAGTATCAAATTCGATACGTATTCCCTATACACTTATGTGTCATTTATCGATAGTTATAATGGCAACAAAGCAAGTGTTTCTAAATTTACGGGTAGTTCATGGGCTATAATAGGAAGCGCAGGGTTTACCTCACAACCCATCTCTGTCCTAAAATTAGCCATTGACAATTCAGGAAGCCCTTATGTAGCATTTTCTGACAATGGCAATGCAGGCAAAATTAGTGTCATGCAATTTTACTCGCCAAGCTGGAATTTGGTTGGCAGTAGCGGTTTTAGTACAGGAGGCATTGGCTATGTTGACATATTAATCAACAACACAGAAAATAGCCCAGTGGTGGTATATGCCGACAATGGCTTAAGCTCCAAAACAGTGGTCAAACGCTATACCAATTGCATTTCCAATATTCCTTCCATTGCAGGCAATACCAATCAATATTGTATTGGCAACACGCCGAGTGCTTTAGTGGCCAGTGCAGATGCGGGTTATTATTTAAAATGGTATGGAAAAGATTCCATTGGAGGCACAAGCACTTCTACACCGAGCGCCCCTGATGTGTCTAATGTTGGCAAAATAAGTTACTTCGTAAGCCAATCCAACGGAAGTGCTTGCGAAACCCCTAGGGCAAAAATTGACATCGAAATATTTGCTTTACCAACGGCATCATTATCTGGCACGGCTACCATTTGTGTTGGAGCAAGTAAAAATTTAAGTGTTGCACTTACAGGGACACCACCTTGGTCTATTACTTATACTGATGGAACTACCCCAGTATCGATTACTGCAATTGCGACAAGTCCTTATACAATAAGCGTTAGTCCTGCCACTACAAAAAACTACGCGATCACTGCTGTAAGTGATTTAAATTGTTCAGGTACATTCTCTGGAACAGCAACTATTACAGTCATTACTGCACCAGTTGCTCCAATAATTGTAAGCCCACTTTCTCCAACAACTATTTGTACTGGTGGTAGCATAAATCTAAACGCCACTTCCTCTGGGAATACAATTAATTGGTATACCACTGCAAGTAGTGGAACAAGTCTAGGAAACAGTGGCAGTGGAGTAAATTTTGCAGTAAGCCCAAGTGGTAACACCACCTATTATGCCGAAGCAAAAACTAGTAGCAATTGTTTGAGTACTACACGAACAGCAACAGCATTGGTTACGATTACAACTCCTTCTATCACGACCCAACCCACAAATAAAAGTATTTGTGTTGGTGGAACTGCTAATTTTAGTATTACTGCTTCTAGTGGGGCATCACTTACTTATCAATGGCAATACAGTAGTAATAATAGTGTCTATAACAATGTTGTTAACGGGACACCAACAGGAGCGATTTACACCAATGCAACAACTTCCAATATAGGAATAACAGGAGTGACGGACATATTGGGCACCAATTCATATAAATGTGTCGTTAGTAATGCGGGTATTGGTTGCAACTCTGTGGAATCATCTTCAGTAACATTGACGACAAATCCTCACCCAGTCATTACTACACAACCTGTAAGCAGTACCAAAAGTCTTGGTGCAAGTGCAGATTTCAAAATCAGTGCAAGTGGAGGTTATGCATTAAATTATCAATGGCAGTACTTCTACAGTGATTCATATATTGACGTTACAAACGGTATTCCTTCAGGCGCTAT
>JBIKPL010000177.1:0-6171 GCA_044357485.1 Cytophagales bacterium | reverse complement strand
TTCAGGAGGCAATGCAACTGGTAGCAATGGAGAAGTAAATTATACCGTTGGCCAAGTTTTTTACATCACACAAACGGGTGCCAATAATACGGTGGCCGCAGGCGTACAACAACCATTTGATATAAGTGTAATAACAGACATCGGAACTACCTTTAGTAGCAATATCAATGTAACGATTTTCCCTAATCCTACAGCCGACCTATTACACTTACAAGTGATGACTACAAAAGATAACACTTTGAAATATGAATTGTTTGACATCAATGGTATATTATTAACAACCCAAAAAATTGAAAGTCTACAAACTGATATTTCAATGAATAGCTTAGCCACAAACACATATATCCTTAAAATTTCAGAAGGAAACAACACATTAAAATCATTTAAAATTGTAAAATATTAATTATGAAAAAGGTATATAGTTTTGAATGCTGTAGATGGTACCTTAATTAAGAGTTCAAATTTTCAGTACGACAATGTCATTAAAGATACCACATTCTACGTAGAGGCACATTATTGTGATAGCATTTCCAATAGGGTTCCGGTATTCATTAAAGCTAAACTACCTCCTGTTATTTCAATCGTAGGCAATATAAATGGCATTGACGTAGCGACATTAACCGCTTCTGGTGGCAGTTATTATTATTGGTCTGGGGGCTCCAATACCAATGAAGCCACCAATATGTTTACTGAATCCGGAAGCTATAATTTAACGATGTACGACAACAATTGGTGCATGAATGACACCGTTTTAAATGTTTTCATTACCAAATATGGTATCTCTCAATATGGAAAATTGACCAATGATACCACTTATTTGGTCAATAAATATGGCGAAATCAATACCTCCACCACACTGAACAAATTTGGAAAAATCAAAATAAGCACCCCTGGAAATGGTCTTTTACAGTATACTTTTTTCAATGGTTTAGACATCACAGCCAATAACGACAGCTGTTTTAATGCCCTTACCATCCCCGATTTCATCACCAGTGAAGGAACATTGACTGGCTCAAAACTATTGAATTGGTTTGATTGGCATACATTAGCCGACAGTGGCTTAGCCGTTCCAAACGCTGGAGAAAACTTCACGTTAACGGTAAGCGGTTATTTTATACCTTCTGAAACAGGCACCTACACTTTTGCCGTAGATGGCGATGATGGCGTAGACATTTTTATAGACCACCAATTTGTAGCTTCATTTTATGGTCAACACGGACTGAATGGTTTAGGAACCCATACGGGATCTATTGACCTAGAAGCAGGAAAAAAACACCCTTTAAGGGTTAGGTTTAGGGAAAATAATGGTGGTGAAGCCTTAAACGTGGGCTGGAAATCGCCATCTCAAACCAGCAATTTTTTATTTAATGCCAATGAAATTTCAACACAGTAAGCAGTTGGTATAAACAATTTATAGGTTAATTATTTTGTAACGACTCAGCCGTATTATTTCTAAATATGCTTTTGGAAAACTATTTGATTAATCTGTTGTATCTATAATTTCAATTAATAATGTCACTTTAATAATGTTACCCTTTCAGGGTTTTAATACTCTCATATAATTTTATTCTATAATAATATCATCCCCTTCGGGATTATTGTTTAGTATAAAATTAATGATTCAATCCCGAAGGGATGGAATTATTATAACAAAACACTATAATAATATCATCCCCTTCGGGATTATTGTTTAGTATAAAATTAATGATTCAATCCCGAAGGGATGGTATTATTATAACAAAACACTTCTGTTTTCTGTTTTAAAACCCTGAAAGGGTAACATAAAACTTTAAATTATAAGTAAAACTCGGCCCTTTTAGTTCTGAAATATGACTTTGAAAACCAATTTAAACAATCTGTTACAACTTCTTACTCGTCAATTTGCCTTCATAGCAAATTGCACATAATTAACAATATGTGTTTGCAAGTAATTACTAAGCCTGAATAGTTACATTATTTTTATAGAAGGAAACATTTTAACTTTAATTTCAGTATTTTTGATACACAATGAACATGGAGAAAAATAGACATGAGCATTTTCTTTTTAGACATCCTTTATGAAATCATTAATAAAATGGCTTAAAATTATTACAATATCAATTGTTGCATTTATTCTTTTAACTTTATTAGCAGGCTTTTGTCATGAGCAATTTATGCGTTATCAAGCAAGAAAAGAATTTAAAATGGTTGGAAAACTTGTTAATATAGGGCAACATCAACTTAATTATTTAGCACTAGGAAAAGGGAAACCAGAGGTAGTATTTGAATCAGGACTTGATGGAGGAGGCTTTTTAACGTGGAGTAAAGTTCAGCCTGAAATAGCAAAATTTGCAACAACAATATCATATAATAGAGCTGGTTTTTTATGGAGTGAGGGAGGAAATAATCCTAAATCTTGTGAAGCTATGGCTGACGAACTATATTTACTTCTCAAAAAAACAAATCATAATGGACCATATATTTTAGTTGGCCATTCATTAGCAGGATATATTTTGAGATCATTCATTTCCAAGCATCCAACTGAAGTTGCAGGCATTATTTTTGTTGACGTTGCTCATCCTAATCAAAATAATGACATAAAATTACCACCAATTTGTATACTTAACTTTTTAAATTCTGTTGGATACCTTAGGTATATCAATTCAAAAGATTTCCAATACCCGAACACATCATTTAATGACAAATTCAATACCATAGCGAGGGCATTTGCACACAAATCTACAGCTGCGGCTTTTGAAGAATACCATCAAGTAAAACAACTCGCAAAAGAAGCTGATAAAATAAATACATTCGGTAAAGTACCATTATATATATTAACTGCTGCAAATAAACCTAAACATTTGAAATATGAATCAGACAGTGAATTCAATACTCATTTGAATTATCAGAAATCACTTTTAAATTTGTCAGGTAATAGCAAACAAATTTTAGCAGAAAACAGTGATCATTGCATTCAATTCGATGAACCTACACTTGTAATTGAATCCATTAGAAAATTAATAGACCAAAACAATATCAAATATTCATCGAAACTATTCAACCAATAAATTAAAATCCTAAAAGTAAGTTTCAAGTAACACTTTTCTTCTCAAAAAGCAATAAACATAGTTTTCGTGTGAATAAAGTATGTAAATTTCTACAAAAAAGACCCCTGCACAAGTTACCAGTAAACTATTACAACCGCTTGCTGAGCGCTTCAACTATCAATTTACTCCCACCTGTATGTTGCAAAACGTAGTCACGACTAATTTGTGAAACTTGGTTTCTATATATTTCTTCCTTGTACATCTTTTTAACCTTACTGCCCAATGCTTCCGCTGAAGTTATTGAAAACCCTCCTCCTACTTTTATCAATTGAATGGCTTCATTAAACTTGGCATACTTGGGTCCAAAAAACACAGGCATTCCAAAAGTGGCTGGCTCCAGCACATTGTGTAATCCTTTTCCAAAAGCGCCTCCAACATACGCCATTTCACCATATTGGTACAAAGAAGACAGCATCCCAATATTGTCTATCCACAACACCTCAAATTGTTCAATCTCATTTTCATTGGCTTCTGAAAACCGAACGGACTTTTTATGAATCTGAGCCATTAATCCTGTAATTTCCGAGGCATGAATTTCGTGAGGAGCAATAATGTATTTCAATTGAATCGTGGTGTCGTTAATCAAAGGCAGCAACACTTCCATATCTTGAGGCCAAGAACTCCCAATCACCATACACAAACTTTCCCCTTTAAATTTTTGCGCCAATGGAATGTCTTTTTTATTGGCACAAATTTCTGCCACTCGGTCAAACCGTGTATCACCAGCTACCGAAACTTTGTCGATGCCAATCGCTTGAAGCAATTGTAATGAGGTTTTATCCTGCACAAAAATATGGTCAAAGTACTTCAAAAAACTCCTGTAAAAAGCGCCATAAGGTTTAAAAAAAACTTGATTTTCTCTAAAGATGGCAGAGAATGAATAAATAGGAATTTGTTGTTCATGAAGGGTTTTCAAATAAAAATACCAAAATTCATATTTGGTAAACAAGGCAATACTTGGCTTTACCAAGGCTACAAATCGCTTGGCATTAGAAGCCGAATCTATGGGCAAATAAAATATCCAATCGGCTCCAGCATAATTTTTCCTGAGCTCATATCCTGAAGGAGAAAAAAAAGTAAGGCAAATTTTATAGCCAGGATTTTTCAATTTAAACAATTCCATCACAGGACGAGCTTGCTCAAATTCACCCACAGAAGCACAATGAAACCAAACCACAGGTGCTTCATTGGATTCCATGGCTACTTGAATTTTGGCGAATACATTTTTTCTACCCTCCCTAAACTGTTTCGCCTTCACATGAAAAGGAGAAACCAAGGCGATGAGCCATTGGTAACCGAATAGGGATAATTGGTAGAGTAATTTCATTGGGTTCACTTATTTATTGGCTGTAAATTTAGAAATACAAATCGTAGTTTTGTGCTTGCTAGGATATTTTTTATTGTAAGGCAAATAAATAAAACGATCGCCACCACAATGATGCGTTCCGCGATTAAAAAACGCTAGGAACGAATTCAATGTGTGTTTTGAAAAAAGGCATTGCCTTATAAACATTGTAAATACAATACTTAATTACTAGTTTCGCTATCCGAATCATTTATAGGTAACAAAAATGGAAGCAACAAAAGGATTTAAATTCAAAGAAGTATTTAACGGAGCGGTAATTATAGCAGCCCTGGGCTATTTTGTAGATGTTTACGATTTAATTCTTTTTGGAATGGTTCGTATCAAAAGTCTTACCGACTTAGGCGTGAAGGGTGCCGATATTGATACGGTTGGCATTTACTTACATAACTGTCAATTTATAGGAATGATGATTGGCGGTATTTTTTGGGGAATATTGGGAGATAAAAAAGGCAGACTTTCGGTTTTATTTGCTTCCATCATTACGTATTCTATCGCCAATATCGCCAACGGCATGATCAGTACTGTTGATGCGTATGCCTTTTGGAGGTTTATTGCCGGGTTTGGCTTGGCTGGAGAATTAGGGGTTGGCATTACTTTGGTTTCGGAAGGTATGTCCAAAGAAAACAGGGGTTATGGCACCATGTTGGTGGCTTCCATCGGGGTTACAGGTGCAATTGCTGCCGCCATTTTATCTAAATTATTAGACTGGAGAATGGTGTATTATATCGGCGGTGGCTTGGGTATAATACTCTTAATGTTAAGAATAAAAGTATCAGAATCAGGCATTTTCAAACACATGGATGAATCAGGTACAAGTAAAGGAAATTTCTTCCAATTGTTCTCAGGCAAAAAAATCCTTTTGAAATATTTGAAATGTATTTTAATAGGCACCCCCATCTGGTATGTAATCGGATTTTTAATTATGTACGCTTCTAAAAATGTGAAACTAACCAATATTTCCACAGAAATTCCGATCGATACCCCCATGATTATTATGGTCTATTATATCGGATTAACCATAGGAGACATCTTGAGTGGCATGCTAAGTCAATACTTGAAAAGCCGAAGAATAGCAGTGTTGGCATTCATCTTAGCGACCCTATTTTTCACATTGGTTTATTTCTTTGCACCTATCCCTTCGTTAATATTGTTTTATGTTACTTGTGGCTTATTGGGATTATCTTGTGGCTATTGGGCGGTATTTATCACCATTTCAGCCGAACAATTTGGTACCAATATCCGGTCGACCGTAGCCAATACTGCCCCTAACTTTGTAAGAGGAATGTTTTTCTTGATGGGCATATTGTTGAATTTCTTCATCGGTTTATTTCCTCCTCACATGACCCTAGCGCCCATATTAACCGTAGGTGCCATCACCTTTGGCTTGGCCTTATTGTCGTTGTATTATTTGGAAGAATCTTTCGGAAGAGACTTGGATTATTTAGAAGAATAGGTGACGCAAAGAGAACGTTAGGTTTTACAATAATCAGGCAACCGGAGCATAAATCCTCAAACAGTAGCTCCTCATGTTACCTATTGAGCGAATTGCAAGTTTGAGTTAAACTGCTCCAATGTATTTACAATAGAAAATAAGGATTACAGTTTGTTGATTTCGTTTTCAGATAATCCTGTTAATTCAGCAATTTCAAAGGGGCTAAGTCCCTTTGATTTCATTTTCCTAGCGACTTCGATTCTCCCTTCCATCTTACCTTCAATTAT
>JBIKPL010000176.1:0-6224 GCA_044357485.1 Cytophagales bacterium | reverse complement strand
ATATTTTTAGACAACGAAGACATTACCAATTTGCCCATGTACAAAAGGGCGCAAAAAGGCATCGGGTATTTGGCACAAGAAGCTTCTGTTTTCAGGACACTAACAGTGGAAGAAAATGTAATGGCGGTGCTTGAGATGACTGACTTAAGTAAAAAAGCACAAAAAGATAAGCTTGAAGAACTGCTCGATGAGTTTAGTTTAAACCATGTAAGAAAAAATAAAGGTGGTGTGCTTTCTGGTGGTGAAAGACGTAGAACTGAAATTGCAAGAGCACTTGCCGTTGACCCTAAATTTGTGTTATTGGATGAACCTTTTGCTGGCGTTGATCCTATTGCGGTAGAAGAAATTCAAACCATTGTAGCAAAATTAAAATTTAAAAATATTGGTATCTTAATTACCGACCATAATGTTGATGAAACACTTTCTATTACCGATCGTGCTTATTTGTTGTTTGAGGGCAAAATACTCAAAGCCGGCACACCACAAGAACTGGCCGATGATGAGATGGTAAGAAGGGTTTATTTGGGGAAACATTTTGAACTGAAACGTAAAATTTAGTCGTTTTAAAAATTATTTTTTAATGCAGTTAAGATTGTCATTTACAAATCTGATTATGCTTAACTGAAAACACGCAACTAACAAAATGGCCATATTAAATTCTATCATCACCTGGGTTATGAAAAAGCGCATTCACCAAATGGAGCTTTTTATGAAATATCCAGTAGATGTGCAAAATGATTTATTGAAACAGCTTGTTCAATCGGCTTCACAAACTGAATGGGGGAAGAAGTATGGGTATAGCTCAGTAGATAACCTGAGAATTTTTAAAGAAAGGGTGCCTATTACCAGTTATGAAGAACTTTTTCCTTACATAGAACGCATCATGAAAGGCGAGCAAAATATTCTTTGGTCGTCTAAAGTAACTTGGTTTGCCAAATCATCGGGCACCACCAATGCACGCAGTAAGTTTATTCCAATTACCCAAGAAAGTTTAGAAGATTGTCACTTTAAAGGAGGCAAAGACATGTTGTCGATTTATGTCAACAACTATCCTGAAACCCAAATATTTGATGGGAAAGGCTTGACGATTGGTGGAAGTCATCAAATTAATCACCTCAATCCTGATTCTTTTTATGGGGATGTTTCGGCGGTGATTATGCAAAATTTGCCTTTTTGGGCACAAATTATTCGAACACCGAAGCTAGAAATTGCTTTGATGGATAAGTGGGAAGATAAAATTGCCAAAATGGTAGAAACCACGGTCGATGAAAACGTAACCAGCCTTTCTGGGGTGCCCACCTGGACGATTGTATTGATCCAGAATATATTAGCTGCTACCGGAAAAAAAACAATTTTAGACATTTGGCCTAACCTTGAAGTATTTGTGCATGGGGCGGTGTCATTTAATCCTTACCGACAACTGTTCAAAGAACTGATTCCATCACCTGACATGCGGTATATGGAAACCTATAATGCTTCTGAAGGTTTTTTTGGTATTCAAGACCAATCCAATTCAGAAGATTTATTGCTCATGCTCGATTATGGTATTTTTTATGAATTTATTCCCATGGAAAATATCGACCAAGAACAACCCGATACCTTAACCTTAGCGCAAGTGACTTTGGGTAAAAACTATGCCTTGGTCATTTCTACCAATGCGGGTTTATGGCGTTATATGATTGGAGATACCGTAAAGTTTACTTCTCTCAATCCATTTAGAATTAGAATTTCTGGTCGAACCAAGCATTTTATCAATGCCTTTGGGGAAGAAGTAGTGGTAGAAAATGCCGATACAGCCATCACAAAAGCCTGTAAAGCAACTGGAGCCATTATTTCTGATTATACTGCTGGTCCAATTTATGTACAAAATAAGTCTCAAGGTGCCCACGAATGGATTATTGAATTTGAAAAAGAACCTTCAGATTTGGCTTATTTCTCCGAAGTATTAGACCTCACTTTAAGAGAAATCAATTCTGATTACGATGCCAAACGTTACAAAAACATGGCTTTGCAAGCTCCTTTAGTACATTTGGCACCAAAAGGCACTTTTTATAATTGGATGAAAAGTAGGGGTAAATTAGGTGGGCAACATAAAGTGCCTCGATTGAGCAATGACCGAAGCTATATAGATGATATTTTGAAATTGCTATAGGCTTATGTTTTCAATTCGATAAATAGGAAGGCAATATTTACCTCGTTTTTTCTTTTTTCATATAATGCCTAAAAATAAATGCAAAGGTTAGGCCCTTTTTATTCCATTAATTCAAAAAAATACGGTTATTTTGTAGGTTAGTACATCAGACACAAGAAATTATGAAAATTGCTATTGGAGGAGATCACGCCGGGTTCGGTTATAAAACAGCACTTATTGCCTATTTAAATGATAAAGGCTATGAGGTTCAAGACTTTGGAACCAATAGCGAAGCCTCTTGCGATTATCCCGATTACGTACATCCATTGGCCAATGCCATTGAAGCAAAAACGGCAACGCTAGGGATTTTAATTTGTGGCAGTGCAAACGGAATCGCCATTACCGCGAACAAACACCAAGGGGTGAGGGCAGCCATTAGCTGGGAAACAGACATTGCTGCTTTAGCGCGTCAACACAACGATGCCAATGTGGTTTGTTTGCCTGCAAGATTTATCAGCATCGACTTAGCCAAACAAATTGTCGATACCTTTCTTACTACCCCTTTTGAAGGTGGACGCCATCAAAATAGGGTGGACAAAATTGCCATTCAATCTTAATGTATTCAGTATGCCAATGGTAAACTGAGCACTTTAAATAGTAAATTCAAAAAGAATGTGGACAAAAGTTGCGGAAGCAATCATCAAATATAGATTTTTAGTACTCTTATTAATAGGCCTTTCGACAGCTTACATGGGTTATGTGGCCAGAGGAATTGAGATGTCATTTGATTATCTTAAAATTCTTCCTGCCGATGATCCTGATCTTGCCTACCTTAAAAATTTCAAACAAACCTTTGGCGAGGATGGCAATATTGTGGTGGTGGGTTTAAAAGACAAACGTGTTTTTGAGTATGCACAATTTATTAAATACAAAAAACTTTGTGATGACATTGCCAAGATTAACCACATCAACGATGTTTTATCCATCTCTAGGGTAAAAAGTCTTGAAAAAGATGATACCGCCAAACGTTTCATTCAACAACCCATATTCCCTGAAAAAATTCGCTCTCAAGCGCATCTAGATACTTTACTGGCTAAATTCAATGCCACCAAAATCTACGAAGACCAATTGCTCAATAAAACCAATAAAAGTGTTTTATTCGCTGTTTCTATCAACAAAAAAGTGCTCAATACGCCCGAACGAATTGTGGTCGTATACCATATCATTCATGCTTGTGAGGCATTTACGAAAGATACAGGAATCAAACTTCACCTCGCGGGTATTCCGTATATTCGTTCGGTAATGGCCAAAGAGGTGGCCGCAGAATTAAAGGTATTTTTAATTTTATCGATATTAATCTCTGCCATTGTGTTGTTGAGCTTTTTCCGCTCTGCCGAAGCAGTAATTGTACCCCTAATTTTAGTAGGCATTGTGGTCACCTGGACCATGGGTTCTATTGTTTTATTTGGGTACAAAATTTCTTTGTTGACCGGTTTAGTGCCGTCTTTGATCGTGATTACGGGCATACCTAATTTTGTATATTTATTCAATAAATACCACCAAGAATTTAGAAAAGATGGCGATAAAAATAAGGCCATCGCTTCTATTATTAAGTCTATTGGCTTTGTAACTTTTATGACCAATGCCACCACTGCTGTTGGCTTTTTGGTATTATGTAACAACGATGTCTCATTATTGAAAGAATTTGGGATTATAGCAGGTTTGAATATCATGGTTGCCTTTTTAATCAGCATGATTTTTATTCCTGCGGTATTGGCTTATTTGCCAGCACCTTCTGCCAAAGACTTGAAACACTTGGATTTTAATTTCCTGCATAAAACACTTACTTTACTTGAAAAAATCACCCTTTTCCATTCCCGTAAAGTATATGCCTTGAGTATTATCGCGGTGATTGTTTCGGTGATTGGTATTTATAAAATTAAGTCGATTTCTTTTATGCTCGACGATATTCCTACCAAGCTCACTTTGCGTCCTGATTTAGCCTTTTTTGAAGACAATTTTAAAGGCATTATGCCCCTAGAATTTGTAATTGATACCAAAAAAGAAAAAGGGGTCAACAAATTATCTACCCTTAGAAAAATTGCTGAGTTTGAAGTCTTTTTGTATAGCCAGCCTCATATATCCAGGCCCTTATCCATCAATACTTTTTTGAAAGGCGCTCGTCAAACTTATTTTGATGGCGACACCAACCAATATGCCATGCCGAACAGTGCTGAAGCACCTTTTGTATTACGCTACCTTCGTAAACAAGATAAAAAAGACCAAGGCATGTTAAAAGCTTTTGTTGATTCTACCGGCAGGTACATTAGGGTGTCGTGTAAAGTGGCCGATATTGGTTCTTTGAAATTAGATACCCTCATCAACCTAACGATACAACCTAAAATCAAGGAAATCTTTGCCGATTCAGACTTAAAAATCACCACTACAGGTACAACTTCGCTGTACATGAAAGGCAATAATATGTTGATTCAGAGTTTAAATGGTAGTATTTTTCAATCTATCTTGTTTTGTACATTCTTAATGGCCATGTTGTTTTCTTCTTTTAGGATGATTGTGATTTCTTTGATTCCCAACATCATTCCTTTGTTGATTACGGCTGCCATCATGGGCTATTTTGGGATTCCTTTGAAACCAAGTACCGCCATTATTTTCAGCATTGTTTTTGGCATCACGGTCGACAATACGATTCACTATCTTGCCAAATACCGTTACGAAATATTTCATAAAAAAAGCAGCATCAAAGCGGCCGTATTGCTCAGCATTAAAGAAACGGGAGCAAGCCAAATATATACGTCTATTGTCTTGTTCTTTGGCTTTATCATTTATGTAGCCTCCAATTTCGGGGGTACCATAGCTTTAGGCTTACTCACTTCTATTACCCTATTTACCGCTTTAATTATTAACCTTACTTTATTGCCTTGCTTGGTCATGAGCTTTGATAGGGGCAGAAAAGAAAAAGATTTTGATTCGTTTTTGGAGCATTATGAAGACTTCTACTACGAAAGCGATGATGAAGACATTGACGGAAAACGTTTGGAATTAAAATTTGCAAGAATCAATCATGAGTAAATCTTACAAAGAACACAAGAATCTTAATTTCTCTGAACTGGCTTCAGAAACGCTTGATTTCTGGGCGAACAAAGAAATTTTTGAAAAATCTATCAGCACCCGTGAAGGGTCTCCTTCCTTTACTTTTTTTGAAGGTCCGCCTTCGGCGAATGGCACTCCGGGCATTCACCATGTGATGGCACGTACCATCAAAGATATTTTTTGCAGGTACAAAACATTACAAGGTTTTCAGGTAAAACGTAAAGGTGGCTGGGATACCCATGGCTTACCAGTAGAATTGCAAGTTGAAAAAGAATTGGGCATCACCAAAGAAGATATTGGAAAAACCATTTCGGTAGAAGCCTATAACCAAAAATGCCGTGAAACGGTAATGCGATTCACTTCCCAATGGGATGAATTGACCGTTAAAATGGGCTATTGGGTCGATTTGAAAAACCCATACATTACCTACGAAAACAATTATATTGAATCACTTTGGCATATTCTTAAGAATTTTCACTCCAAAGGTTTGCTCTATAAAGGCCATACCATTCAACCATATTCTCCTGCGGCAGGAACAGGTTTAAGTTCTCACGAACTCAACCAACCGGGCTGTTATCAGGATGTGAAAGATACTTCAGTCGTAGCTCAGTTTAGGGTTAATGGTTTAGAGTCAAGCGTTTTTAAAACTGATAAGGCTCAACTCTTAACTGATAACTATTTCCTTGCTTGGACTACCACTCCTTGGACATTGCCCTCTAATTCAGCTTTAGCTGTGGGAGAAAAAATTACCTATGTGCTGGTTAAAACCTTTAATCCTTACACTTTTGCGCCTGTAAATGTAATTCTTGCCAAAGATTTATTGGGTAAATATTTCTCCGAAAAAGCCAAAGAAATCAACCTTGCAGATTACAAAGAAGGCGACAAATTGATTCCTTTTGAAGTATTGGGAGAATGTACAGGTAAAGATTTAGTTGGTATTCAATACGAACAATTAATGCCTTATGTTCAACCAATAGGAGGA
>JBIKPL010000023.1:0-16952 GCA_044357485.1 Cytophagales bacterium | reverse complement strand
AGTTAAAATGCGGTGTTTTATTGTTAACTAGGGTCTGCTAAAAAACTCAATTCACATCATTTGTAAACCATTTTTAGCAAATATACTTAAAATTTTTATGCTAAAATGGCCACTCCATTGAATTGAAATAATTGGCTAATTCGCTTTGCGTTAGCGGGAGAGCAGGGCAAACGCATTTAAATGTTTAGTCAAAAATTCAATGTAAAAAGCCTCATCCCAAACCCAGAGCTACGCTCGTAACTTTCGCACTCTCGTGCTCAGTTATAAAGGTGAAGGGCTTTAGATCCCGATGAAATCATCATTAGTTTTTGAAAACAAGTAAGTTTTCTATGAATTAATCACAAATTTATGATTAATGGACAGCTCCCTCTCCTTTTGGAGAGGGTTGGGGTGAGGCTTTTTGTTAAATTTATTTTAATTCGCTTTGCGTTAGCTGGAGAGACTTTGTTTGAGCTTCCCGAAAAAATCGGGACGAGTGCCGATCACGCGACCGAAGGGAACGCCCTACGAAATGAATAACTTATCTATGCTATTTAAATCAAACTATTGCACCACTTTAATGAAATAAAATACCCTTGCATTTAAACGGTTAAAGCAATAGATTAAATCTCTAAAAATCAACTCAACTGTTTTTTAGCAGCTCCTAACTAAGTTGTGTGATGTTTTTTATAAGGTGATCAATGCTGTTTTAATTATTTATTTAGCAAACAATGCATCAATTACTTTTCCTTGTCCAAAAGGCATTTTAAAGCCCAATAATGCTGCAATGGTGGCCGTGATGTCTACTTGAACAAAGGTTTTATTTTCAATTCCATTGCTTTTAAAGTCTGGTCCAAAAGCAAAAAGATTGATATGTCGACACCCTTCACAATCGTCCCCATGGTTTACAAAACCATCTTTATGGCCATTGGTGTGACGACCATGGTCGTTGGTTACAAATAAAGTTGTGTTGTCTTTATAATAGGGGTCGGTTTGGATATATTTCCAAATTTCCCAAACCAAACTGTCGGTGTCTTGTATGCCTTTTAAATATCCTTTCCAATTATTCGCGTGTCCAGAGGCGTCAGGCTCTTTAAAATTGACTAATAATAAGTTAGGCTGTTTGGTTTTAAGTACTTCCATGGTACGTCTAAAAGTTGTACTGTCATGACAGTAATCAGAGCCTAATCCTTTATTGCCACACCAAGTTTTGGGATTGTATTTAAAATAAAAGTCATCCTCCATGCAATTAGACAAAACCTCTAACTTATCTTTTGAAGTGATGAGGTATGCCTTTGAAGCAGGTAATTGATATTGTTTGAGGTAATATTGAAAGAAAGAAGGGTATTCTGGCAATTGAGTGCCATAAGAGTTTTCTAATTCTTGTTTGTGTCCTGTGCAAATCGCTGTATGCCCAGAGGTGGTATAGGTATATCCATCATTATAGAAGTTGGTAAAAACTACCCCACTTGGGGCAATGGTTTTTGCCATTTTAGGAATATATTGATGACTAGTATCGCCCCAAGTTTCGCTATACCTTGGTCCATCTACCACCAACACAATCACCTGTTTTGTTTTGTATGGCTTTACTGTTTGAGCTTTATTATACCCAAAACACAAAAGCAATGTGCTTAATAGGCCAATGTTAAGGCAAAATTTTCTCATCTGAAATGAACGGGTTGAAATACTTAAAACAAATATATTACAAACCGTTCTATTACAAAGCCCAATTTTGAAAATTAAAATCCGAAAGGAAATGTTTCTGGTATTTGGTGCCCATCGGGTTCGATATGCAAAGGATGAAGCGCAGAGGAACGATCAAAAAATAGGAATGAATCATACCTGTTGCCCATTTGGCTAGGCACATAATTGCCAAATTCTTCGTATTCAGGATGGTATACCACGCCAATAGCGCGGTGTCCAATGGGTTTTTGGAGCAATGGTTCCATGGCAGCATTTTTGAAATTAATGAGTATGTTGCTTTCAGGATAAAGTCGGTGAAGCACCTGTTCCCAACTGCCTACAACTGCAGGAGGCATAGTCATTTTTCGCATCACATCTCCCCAAGCTCTCCCTGCAATAACGCTTCCTTGGTAAGATCCAAATCCAACCAATACAACCCCATCTTGATGGTGCTTTTCACGAACCAATTGACCCACATTTACCATTCCATCTTTGTGCATCGAAGTGGCTTTGGCGTTTCCAATATGTGTATTGTGTTCCCAAATAATTGCTTTACTATCTTTGCCATGAAAAGTCATTAAGCGATCTAGGGTATCCACCATGTGATTATCTCTGATGTTCCATGACAAAGGACCTCCTTTGACCATTGCCCTATAATATTTTTCTGCATTAACGGCTACCACTGCATTTTGGGCTGTACTCAGTACTTGTTCATGATCAGTGTTATACGTTGGAATATGGCGTTGGATTTCACGAAGCAGGTTGACAACTTCTTTTTCACAAAGTTTGGGTACAAGCCTAGAGGCATTCGCATACGATTGTCCTTCTTTTGCACGATAGGGCTCGAAACATTGCATGGTATGGATGGCGGTTTGTAATGTATTAGGGTCATTTTTTTCCAAATATGCCACAATAGCTTCCATAGATTCCCATAAACTATAAACATCTAACCCATAAAACCCTACTTTGGGGCTACTAGTTAATGATTGATTGTGTTTTTTTAACCATTCTGAAAAGGCTACAATCTCCCAATTGGCCCACATCCATGTCGGCCATCGGTTAAATTTTTGAAGTACGGTTTGTGCATTTTCTCCTGCATTAGGATAATTTTTTACATAACGATTTAAACGGTAGCAATCTGGCCAATCTCCTTCCACAGCAATAAATGAAAACCCTTTTTCTTCAATTAACCGTTTGCTAATTTTGGCGCGCCAAGTATAATACTCATGCGTTCCATGTGATGCTTCCCCTAACAGGACATATTTGGCATCTCCAATATTGTTAATCAAAATGTTTAAATCATCATAGTGTTTGATTGGACTAGTGATGGTATTTAATAATTCACTATACGTGTGAAAAGTGGTTGCTGATTTCATCTTAAAAAGTATTTGTGCAAAAATGGGCTATTGTAATGAATTTGTAACTATTAAATATCATTATCATTTGTGATTATAATCAGGGATCTTTTTACCTATACATTTTACATTTGTAGTATAAGTTTTACTGTTTAAGAGCTGATGTTTATGGTGGAAGGTGTTATTTCTACGCTCATTAAAATTCCTGTGGCGGGAAAAAGGTTAGAAGGGGAACTGTGTATTCCAGCTCATTCGAAGGCATTGGTTATTTTTGCACATGGGAGTGGGAGTAGCAGGTTTAGCGAACGCAATATTTTTGTAGCCGAAGCATTGCAAAAACAACAAATAAGCACATTGTTGTTTGATCTGCTTACGCAGGATGAAGATCGGAAGTATGAGCATAGGTTCAATATTGAATTGCTTTTTGAAAGATTGGTTATCGCAACCAAGTATATGCAAACCATTCCAGCTTGCGAAGGTTTTCAGGTAGGGTATTTTGGGGCAAGCACTGGTGCGGCGGCGGCCTTTTTTGCCGCAGCAAAAATGCCTCATCTTATCAAAGCCATGGTGTCTCGGGGGGGAAGACCTGATTTAGCCATTGCCGTAGCGCCTAAAATCAAAGCATCAACGTTATTAATTGTCGGGGAAAGGGATGAAGAGGTGTTGCGCTTAAATCAAAAAGTGATCAGTGCGCTCCATTGTGAAAAGAGCCTTCAAATCGTTCCTTCAGCCACCCATTTATTTGAAGAGCCTGGGGCCTTAGCAAGGGTTTCTCTTTTGGCGAGCGAATGGTTTAATAAATATTTATAATGTAACTTTTATACAATGTTTACCAATAGAACGGATGCTGGAAATCAATTGGCTAAAAAACTAGCCAAGTACAAAAATACGGATGGTGTGGTGATGGCTATCCCTAGGGGAGGGGTACCTATAGGTGTTGTGGTGGCCTCTTATTTACGTTTACCATTAGAGGTATTACTGGCTAAAAAAATTGGTCACCCCTTGAATCCTGAATTTGCCATTGGTGCTGTTTCCTTGACAGGAACATGCATACCTGCAAACATGACGGATATTACCGCTTCTTATATAGCATCAGAAACAAAAAAGATTCAAGCGGCATTAAAACTTAAATACCAATTGTTTATGGGAGATCAATTACCTATGGACATAAGCAATAAAGTTGTTATACTCGTTGATGATGGCATGGCAACAGGGAATACATTACAAGCCTGCATTGATACGGTTAAAATAAATTGCCCTAAAAAAATTATTGTTGCTGTACCTGTTGCCTCCAAAAATGCCATTCATACCTTGGCCCCTTTAGTTGATGAAGTTGTTTGTGTGCTTGTTCCAGACTTGTTTTATGGTGTTGGACAATTTTATAGCGATTTTAGCCAAGTAACCGACCAAGAGGTAATTGAGTCGCTCCATACATTTCGAAAAAAAAACATGACTGACGCGAATGAATGATAAGGGACTTCTCAAACACGAATTTACGCCCTCATAAGTTTAGGGGATTTCGGAAAGATTGTCGTCGTAAAAAATAGGAGGGATGCGCACCTGTACATCAAACAAAAAGGCCTTCATCTTTCGATAAAGGCCTTTTGTTGAGGTATTGTATTGTCGTATTAAAACATTTCAATTTCTAAAGGTTTTGGATTCATCTTAATGATACCAACTTTGGTCATTAACCAAATTACCGGAAAAGTAGGATCTAACTCAAACCATTTGCTTGAAAACTTAGCACTGGTAGGGAATTTATGGTGGTTGTTTTGGAATAATTCACCACCCATTAAAACGTCAAATACCAAGCTGTTTTTTGATTTGTCATTGTTGTCATAGTTTGAATAACCATACATGTGGCCACACCAGTTCACAATAGCACCATGAACAGGGCCCATTAAGAAATGTATTGGCAATAAGAAATATAAATACCACATGCCTGCAGGTACAAATTCTATGTAAAATAAGGAATAGGCTGTTCCCCAAAATAGTCTTGAAATCCAAGTGTCTCCAATTTTATCAATAATTGGGTATTCTGGAAGGTCTTTTGCGAAACGGTCTTCCGGTGTTTTTCTGTATTTTAAATAATCATTGTAGATGTTTTTGGTTTGCCACATCATGGTAAATAAGTTGGTCGCATGGTGTGGAGAGTGTGGATCTTTTTCTGAATCAGAATAAGCGTGGTGCATCCTGTGCAATACCGCGTAAGCTCTTGGACTCAAGAATGATGATCCTTGTGAGATATAAGTTAAGGTATGGAAAAACTTTTCCCAAAACTTACTCATGATAAACAAATGATGAGCACCATAACGATGCAAATAAAAGGTTTGACAGAACAGGGATAAGTACCAGTGTGCCACAAAGAAGATAAGAATTGTTGTCATTAGGGTAGTTTTATAATTGTTGCGAAGTTAATGAGGGTTGAATGTTGTCGTAGTGGGCAAATTTATATCAAATTAATGATAATACCACTTTTGGTGTGGAATAAGTTCATTCCTTGTTGAAATTAAATTCAATAAGCCATTTATGGCGCATTGCTTAATGATATAGGGACAGAAACAAAAAACTTTAGAAACAGTACATTGTCAGACGTAACGTAGGGACTCCATTTAGAGGTGTTGTCTAAATAATCTGTAAAGGGATTGAGGAGTTGGGCTTGTAAACCTACCCTATAGTCATTTTTGAAAATATAATTATATCCAATAAATACGGGCATCGACAAGGCAATGCTCCTGTAATTTTCCTCAATATCTCTTGTGTTGGCATTGTTTATTAAATTATTGCCCTCATTGTCCATGACATTAAATCTGATAATGCCCACTCCAGCGCCGAGATAGATAAGGTATCTTTTTTTGGCAATAACATTGAAATTTAAGGTGTAATCAAATGTAAACAGCGAGGTTTTGAAATAATTAACTGGATAAACAATATTGCCAGACGCATTTTTTACCACAAAACTAATTGATTGTCCTTCGATTACCCCGTAAGATAAATTAATTCGACCATTTAGTCGGTTATTTTTACAAAAGCGTATTCCTAAATTGGCACTGGAAGAATAATTTCCAAATCCCTCATTCAAGCTTCCTTTGTAGGAATTGGCACTAATTCCAGCTTCGAGGTATAGCTTTTTAATTTGTGCATCAGCGGTGCTGACAAACAAAGAGAAGAAACTAATCAGTAGTGCTACAATTGTTTTCATATAAAAAGCCCTGCAAAAAGCAGGGCTGTTGACTTATTAGTGAAGATTATATTTCAGAGAAATCAAAAGATTCTAAGAAACTTGTATTGAATTTCCCTGATCTAAAGATAGGGTCATCCATCAATTTAATATGAAATGGAATGGTTGTTTTAATTCCTTCAATGACAAATTCTTGAAGTGCTCTTTTCATTCTGTTTAGCCCTTCTTCTCTATTGCTAGCGGTAATAATTAACTTAGCAATCATCGAGTCATAATTGGCCGGAATGGTGTAGCCTGAATACACATGGGTATCAACCCTAACACCTCTTCCTCCTGGGAAATGTAAATTGGTGATTTTCCCTGGACTTGGTCTAAAACCATGACGAGGATCTTCCGCATTAATTCTGCATTCGATAGAATACCTTGCAGGGAACCTACTTTCAGACGATAATGGTTCTCCAGCAGCAATTCTAATTTGCTCTTTGATTAAATCAAAATCAGTCACCTCTTCAGAAATAGGATGCTCCACTTGAATACGAGTATTCATCTCCATGAAATAGAAATCACCAAATTTGTCTACCAAGAATTCAAATGTTCCTGCTCCTTCATAATTGATGATTTTAGCACCCGCAATGGCGGCATCACCCATTTTCTTTCTCAACTTGTCGGTCATTGCAGGAGAAGGTGTTTCTTCTACCAGTTTTTGATGACGACGTTGGATAGAACAATCTCTTTCTGAAAAGTGAACTACGCGGCCTTTGCCATCACCCATTACTTGTATTTCTACATGGCGAGGTTCTACTACATATTTTTCGAGGTACAATTCGTCATTTCCAAAACAGGCACCGGCTTCCATTTTGGCATCCGTCCATGCTTTTTCCATTTCTTCATCGTTATTCACGATACGCATACCTCTTCCACCACCACCAGCAGTTGCTTTTAATATCACAGGGTATTTTACTTTTGCCGCAAGTTTAAATGTTTCGGCTAAAGATTTAAGCAAGCCATCAGAACCAGGTACTGTTGGCACCCCCGCTTTTTTCATGTATGATTTTGCGGTGATTTTATCACCCATTGCTTGAATCATTTCAGGCGTTGGGCCAATAAATTTGATTTTATAATCTTGGCAAATTTTCGAGAATTCGGCATTTTCAGACAAAAATCCATATCCAGGGTGAATCGCATCTGCATTGGTGATTTCAGCTGCCGAAATGATACTCGGAATACTTAAATAGGATTGTGAACTTTGTGCTGGTCCGATACAAACGGCTTCGTCTGCAAAACGAACATGTAAGCTATCTTTATCTGCTGTAGAATAAATGGCAACAGTTTTAACTCCCATTTCTTTGCATGCTCTAATGACACGCAACGCGATTTCGCCTCTATTTGCTATTAATACTTTTTTAAACACTTTTACTACAATTTAGTTGTGAATATACAAAAGTCTAGGTTCTATAATTAAAAAATAGTTAGTAGTCAACAGTGAAAATCACGGTGTCTACTAACTATTCATTTTATGTTTTGGCTAAACTGGTTCAACTAAGAACAAAGGTTGGTCAAATTCAACAGGAGTGGCATTCGTTACTAAAATTTTAACGATTCTACCTGAAATATCTGATTCAATTTCATTGAACAATTTCATTGCTTCAATGATACATACAGGACTTCCTTTTGCAATTTCACTTCCAACGGTTACGAAATCTTCTGAATCTGGATTGGCAGAAGAGTAAAAGGTACCAATCATTGGCGATTTGATGGTGATTAGGTTCGACTCAACCACAGGTGCTGGGCTTGCAACTACAGGAGCCGCTGCCGCTACAGGAGCTGGTGCTTGTTGAAGTTGTTGTGGCGCCGCGGCAAATACTTGCTCTACTCTAGTGGCAACAGTTGAATTTCTTTTGGTAGAAATTTTAAATTGTTCTGTTTCAATGTTTACTTCATCAAGGCCAGAGTTGGCGATAAAGTCGATTAGTTTTTGTAATTCTTTTGGTTCCATTTGATTGTTATTTAACACGCTCTGCGTAAGAACTATCTCTTGTATCTACTTTTATTATTTCGTCTTGGTTGATGAACATGGGTACTTGAATTTCAGCACCAGTTTCAAGGGTAATGGTTTTAGTCGCATTGGTCGAAGTATTTCCTTTTACGGCTGGTTCTGCATAGGTTACTTGTAAAATAACAAATGGAGGAAGTTCGCACATCAAAGGTGTTTCTGTTTCCGCATGAAATAAAACTTCCACCTCTTGACCATCTTTCATCAATTCAGGTTTTTGAATTATTTTTTCTTCTAAGGTAATTTGTTCAAAAGATTCGGCATCCATAAAATTGTAGCCATATTCATCTTTGTACAAAAATTGATGTGGTCTACGTTCAATTCTTGCGGTTTTAATAGAAACCCCTGCATTGAAAGTATTGTCAATCGTACGGCCTGTTTTAATGTTTTTCAGTTTTGTTCTCACAAAAGCCGGCCCTTTACCAGGTTTAACGTGTTGAAAATCAGTAATGATGTATAAATCATTATTGTATTCTAAGCACAGGCCTGGTCTGAAATCTGCAGTAGTTGCCATTTATATAGATACGATAATAGATGATAAATTGTAATTCGTTTGTGCTTTTTGTGCTCAACAGCAACTATTATTTAGTGTCGTAAGCCCATTTTAGGTACATCGATCCCCATGTGAATCCACCACCAAAAGCAGCTAATATTACATTGTCGCCTTTTTTGAATTTGTTTTCAAAATCCCAAAACACAAGCGGTATGGTGGCAGCTGTGGTGTTGCCATAACGTTCAATGTTAATTAAAACTTTATCTGCCCCAACATTCATACGATTGGCTGTGGCATCAATAATTCTTTTATTGGCTTGATGAGGAACCAAGTACGCAATATCGTCACCAGCTAAGTTGTTGCGTTCCATGATTTCAGCCGATACGTCAGCCATGTTTTTAACCGCAAATTTGAATACAACCGGCCCATCTTGGTACGCCCATCTTTCATCTGCATTTACCAGTTCGGCCGTCATTGGATAACGACTTCCTCCAACTTTTGAGTTTAAATGAGGATAACCAGAACCATCCGCTTTTAAAATGCTGTCGATTACTCCAAGCCCTTCGGTATTAGGTTCTAACAGCACAGCACCAGCACCATCACCAAAAATAATGCAAGTTGAACGGTCTTTGTAATTGATAATAGAAGACATTTTGTCGGCCCCGATTACAATTATTTTTTTGTATTTGCCACTTTCGATGTATGCCACCGCATTAGACATGGCATATAAAAAACCAGAACAAGCGGCTTGTACATCATAGCTAAAAGCATTTTTACATCCTACCATATCACCTACCATGTTAGCCGTAGATGGAAATATGAAATCAGGGGTAACCGTAGCTACAATAATCAAATCAATAGCTAAAGGATCTGTATTGGTTTTTTTTAGTAAGTCACGTACAGCATGTTCGCACATGTAGGACGTACCCAAACCTTCGCCTTTCAATATTCTACGTTCTTTTATGCCTGTGCGAGAAAGAATCCATTCGTCAGTAGTTTCAACTAAGGTTTCAAGTTCTTGATTGGTAAGTACATACTCAGGAACATATCCTCCAACACCGGTAATAGCAGCCGTAATTTTACTCATTTAATATTTTATTTAAAACAAAAAAATGCTTACAACTATTAGCTGTAAGCATTTTTAATTTTTTCAGTTATACCAGATTCAGCAAGCTGTTTAGACATTTTTATCATGTGGCTTATTGCTGTTGCTGTAGAGGAACCATGTCCAATGATGACATTGCCATTTACCCCTAAAATCGGACTTCCACCTACTTTTTCCCAGTTGAATAAATCAATAAATGGGTCATTATAGCCTTTGGCTGATAAAATAGGGTAAAGTGATTCTGCCATTTTAAGGATTACATTCCCAACATAGCCATCACAAATAATCAGGTCTGCTTTATCGGTCAATACATCTCGTCCCTCAATATTGCCAACGAAATTTACTTTTTCATTTGCTTTGATGAGTTGGTAAGCTGCTTGCAATAAAGCGGTTCCTTTTTCTTCTTCTTCGCCTAGGTTCATTAAGCCGACAGTTGGTCGATCGATGCCGTACATATATTTGACATATAGGGAGCCTATATGGGCAAATTGAGCCAATACTTCAGGTTTAACCTCTGCATTTGCACCTACGTCTAACACCGTTCCATATTTACCTGACTGCTTTGGGATAAATCCCGCTATTCCAGGGCGTAATACACCAGGAATAGTTTTAATAGTGAACATTGCCGCCACCAACATCGCTCCAGTATTGCCAGCACTACAAAACACATCGACTTCACCAGTCATCAGTAATTTGTAGCCTACCACTATACTAGAATCTTGTTTTGAAGCAACAGCTTTAGCAGGATGCTCTCCCATGCCGATTACTTCAGAAGCATGCACTATTTCAAATGCGTCTACTGAAGCCCCTTTAGAGACTAGCATGTTTTCTACTACAGCCTTATCACCAATAAGCACTATCTGTACGTCAGACGGCAGATCTTGTTTCGCAATAAGTGCTCCTTCGATCACTACTGCGGGCGCATAATCACCGCCCATTGCATCAAGGGCAATTTTCATGTATTATGCTAATACTTCTTTTTCCATTACTACTTTACCTTTATAGTAAAGTTTGCCTTCGTACCAATGAGCTCTGTGGAAAAGGTGAGCTTCACCTGTTGTAGGGCAAATCGCATAATTTTTAGCCTCAGCTTTATAATGCGTTCTTCTTTTATCTCTTCTAGTTCTAGAAATCCTACTCTTTGGATGTGCCATTGTAAATCCTTATTTATTTAATCTATTGTAAATTATTATTCTTTAGTTTTAATAAAGCGGCAAATCGTGGGTCTATCGGTTCGGTTGGCGAATTGGTTTCATCGCTTGAATCTATAGCATCACTTGCCTCTTCTTCCTCTTCGTCAAAATAGTCGTGTACTTCTCCATATACCAATACGTCTTCGTCTGAATCATTTGTTTCAAATTTGGGATGTAATTTTTTAAAGGGTACTTGAACGGCTATAAACTCATAGATATACTGAAATAAGTTTATGGTAGCTGTTCCTGAGCTCAATACAATCAATTCTTCTGATACTTCTTTGAAAGTTTCTCCAAATTTGAATACCAATCTATTCTGCGCATCTATCGGAAATTGAAAATCTTCCAAGCTTCTGTCGCACAATAAAGTGATTTCTCCTTTAATATCAAATTGCAATACAATCATATTTTCAGATTTCTGCAATTCGACTTTCACTTTTAAAGCCCCTTTTTCTACCAAACTGTCTGGCATTGCTGCAAAAAAACGATCATCAATCTCGTATTCAAAATCATGCTTACCACTACGTAAGCTGACAATATCGATATTATATAAGCGTTCCTCTTTCATTATTTGACACAAAATGAGCCTGCAAGTTAAGAATAAAAAACCTTTTTAGAAAACAGTTTTCAAATCTTATTCATATTTTTTTTGAAAATACCCCTTAAAATGGCTTCCCTTATTCTGTATCGTGCATTAGCTTCGATAATTTTTTGCTAAACACCAATAAAACCAGGGCAGCCACCAAAGGAATTATCACAAATATCATAAAGAAGTTAGTGATTGAACTGGCTTTGGAGATTTCTTGCATGTATCCCGACAAAGCGCCACCGATGTAATTGGCAATCGCAATGGCTAAAAACCATACCCCCATCATGGTACCGGCAAGTTTTACTGGTGCCATTTTGGTTACCATTGATAATCCTACTGGCGATAAGCATAGTTCACCCACAGTATGTAATAAGTACATGATTACCAGCCAAAACCAATGCACATGTCCTTTTTCAACTCCTGATGCACCCACGATCAAGACCATGAATCCGATTGATAAAAACATCAAGCCTAAGGCAAATTTAGTAGGGGAGGATGGATTTTTGTTTTTTATGGCTAACCATTTCCATAAGGCCGAAAATGGTAATCCTAGCACAATAATTAAAAAAGCATTGATTGCTTGAAACCATGCCGTAGGGATGTCGAACATGTATTTCCCCATGGCATCTGCTTGCATAAACCATGCTCCTATTAGACTTGGTATCGCGATCAGTTTATTGACATAGGTATGGGTAAATAAATTTACACTTGAGCCGGCTTGTTCATAGGCCAACCAAAAGGTGATTTGGAAAAAAGCTAAAATGAATATGACCAATAGCTTGTCTTTTTCTATTTTGGTCAATGGTTTTGCCTGATCAATTTGTTGCTGTTTGGTGTCTTTGAGTGGTTCTTGGATATGATGTTTGGTCAATGAAAACACAATTAAACCTACGATCATGCCAATTCCTGCAGCACCAAAACCATAATGCCAACCATAGGCTTGTGCCAAGTAACCACAAACAAGGGTTCCTAAAAAGGCGCCTAAATTGATACCCATGTAAAAAATGGTGAATGCGGAGTCTTTTAAGGCTTTTAAATCATCATTTTTACTGTATATTTCTCCCACCAAAGAAGAAATGTTGGGTTTAAAAAAGCCATTTCCTATAATTAACAAACCTAATCCTGCAAAAAAAGCATAATCTGAATTGATGGCTAATGCGCCATGCCCTAAAGCCATTAATATACCACCTACGATAATGGAGCTTTTAAACCCCCAATATTTATCTGCGATATAACCTCCTATTAAAGGTGTTAAATATACAAGGCCTGTATAAATGCCATAAAGTTGACCGCTGGCCATTTCACTCCAACCTAATCCTCCCTCACTGATGGCCGTTACCAAATATAAAACCAATATGGCGCGCATACCATAATAACTAAATCGTTCCCACATTTCTGTTAGAAAGAGCCAAATTAATACGTTTGAGTGTCTTTTTTTTGTTTGGGTCATGATAATTGCTGCCTACTATTTTGTGTTAAAAATTGCATTATAGAATAAAACTTGCAGATAATCAACAAAAAGCGTGAGATATAGAATATTTTTTTTACCTTTGTAAAGAATTTTACCTAGGATACTTATTGTTCACCCGAATAATGACTATCCCTAGCCTTTAAGATCGGGGATGTAAAGCAGTCTACCTGCTACATGGCACGCAATCCTTGCAATCTGACAGAGGCGACGTTGAAGTTCGTACTCATAAGATTATTAAATCCAAAAAATGACCGCAGAAATTATGTTTGCAGACCTTTCCTTATCGGAAGAGGTACTGAACGCCCTTACAGAAATGGGCTTTGAAAAACCGTCGCCTATCCAGGCCGAATCTATCCCTCAATTATTAGCTGGCCGTGACATCATCGGACAAGCCCAAACAGGAACTGGTAAAACAGCTGCTTTTGGTATTCCAGCTATTGAGATGATCGATGCTAAATCGAAAGCGACCCAGGCAATTATCCTTTGCCCTACGAGAGAGCTTGCTGTACAAGTAAGTGAAGAAATTAAAAAATTAAGCAAATTCAAAAGAGGTCTTCGTACACTTGCTGTATATGGTGGAGAATCTATTGAACGTCAAATCCGTGGACTTGACGCTGGTGCGCAAATCATTGTAGGTACTCCTGGTCGTGTAATTGACCACTTGAATAGAGGTACCATGAAACTTGATCAAGTTAAAATGATCATCCTTGATGAAGCAGATGAAATGCTTAACATGGGATTTGTGGAAGACATTGAATTGATCTTGAAAAAATTGCCTGAAGAAAGACAATCGGTGTTTTTCTCTGCCACAATGCCAAGACAAATTCTTGACTTAACCCGTAGATTTCAAAAAGATCCGGTGATTGTTAAAATTACAAGAGCTGAAGTATCTAATCCTAATATTAAACAACAGTATTTTGAAGTTAGAAGTGATATGAAAGTGGAGGCCATGTCTCGCTTAATTGACCTCAACAACTTGAAATTAATGCTTGCTTTTTGTAACACTAAGAAAAAAGTGGACGAATTGGTAGAAGAACTTTTAGGCAGGGGTTATACTGCTGAAGGACTTCATGGCGATATGCGTCAATCACAACGTAATATTGTGATGTCAAAATTCAAAAATGGTCTAGTGAGTATTTTGGTAGCGACGGATGTTGCTGCGCGTGGTATTGACGTAGATAATGTAGAAGCGGTATTTAACTATGATGTTCCTCAAGATTTAGAATATTATGTTCACCGTATTGGCCGTACAGGTCGTGCTGGTAAATTTGGTAGTTCTTATACTTTTGTAACCCGTAGAGATGGTGGTGCGATTCGTGAAATTGAAAGATACACGAAATCAATTATTGAAAGAGCTGAATTACCTGCTGCAAGTCAATTGGCCGAAGGTAAATTAACGAGGTTGGCAGAAACCATCACCAATGAAATCGAAAAAGGAGAATTAGACAGCTATATCGCTATTGTGGCTAATTTACAAGAAAAAGGATTGTCTGCAGAAGCAATTGCTGCCGCTGCAATTCGTTTGAACTTTGGTCCTTTGGAAAGCAAATACAAAGACGTTGAATTTGGTGATCGTAAAAGACCAGCAGGTGATCGTAATGACAGATCTGATAGTCGTGGTGGTAGAGAAAACCGTATCGGCAGAAGTGAAGATAGAGGAAGAGATGATAGAGGAAGTTCAAGAGATAGTTTCCGCGACCGTTCTGACCGTCCTGCTCGCAGTGGAGACAGAGACCGTGATGGTGGAAGCGAACGTCGTGAGCGCCCTGCACGTAGTGCTGAAGGAACAACACGTTTGTTTATCAATGTAGGTAAAAGCCAAAACGTGCGTCCTGGAGACATCGTTGGTGCTATTGCTGGCGAAACTGGTTTAAAAGGAAGCAGTATCGGACAAATTGATATCTTTGACCGTTACACTTTTGTAAACGTGCCAAACGAAAAAGCCCAAGATGTCATTAAAATCATGAACAACAATACCATTAAAGGCTTACAAATTTCTGTAGAAGTGGCAGGAGCCAAATAGTTAACATGATTACTCAAGTTTAAAGAAAGGCTTATGGATAAATTCTATAAGCCTTTCTTTTTTATGTTTATTTTCCTGTAAATACTGGTTTTCTTTTTTCTAAAAAAGCAGCAGTACCTTCTTTAAAATCGGCCGTTGTCGTACAATCGGCAAATAAAGTGGATTCTGTTTGGTAGCCATTTTTTGTTTTATCAAAATTAGCATTGATACACGAAATAATTTTGCCTGCAGCCAAGCTGGGTTTCGCCATGATTTTGGTTAAAATCTCGGTACATTTTTCAATCAACATTGCTTTAGGCACCACATGATTGACCAATCCTAACCTTAGGGCTTCTGTCGCATTGATGCTGTCGGCGGTGAGCATTAATTCCATCGCCTTTCCTTTGCCTACCAATTGTGTCAAGCGTTGTGTGCCACCATATCCAGGGATAATGCCTAAGTTGATTTCAGGTTGTCCAAAAATGGCATTTTCAGCGGCTATCCGCATGTGACAAGCCAAGGCTAATTCACAACCGCCCCCAAGGGCATAACCATTTACAGCGGCAATAATTGGTTTTGGACAGTTTTCAATTAAAAAGAAAATGTCCTGTCCAAATTTAGTGGCCGCTTCAGCATTGGTTTCATTTAAGTTTGCAATTTCAGGAATATCAGCCCCCGCTACAAATGCTTTTTCTCCACTTCCTGTTACAATAACCGCGCTGACGTTTTCGTTGCTATATACCTGTTGGATGGCATCTTTCAATTCAGACAATGTTAATTCATTTAAGGCATTCAGTTTGTCAGGACGATTAATCGTAATGGTGGCAATTTTATTGGTTTCCGTGACAAGGATATTGTGGTATGTATTCATGTTTTATGGTTTAAGGATTTTAAGAACTCTTTATTGTTTGTAAATCTATATGAATTTTTAAAAAAAGATATTTTCTATGTTGAAATTACTTTTGTTGTGGATTTTTTGCAAAGTGTTTAGTAATATCTATGAATGATTTAATTGATTTTTTATATTTTTTTTCACTCTATAAATGCAACAGAATGTTATCATGTTTCGTATTTCTTTTTATAAATTCAAAAAAACATTACAATTTGAGTTTTTAAAATTTATCGTTCACTGACAAATATGTATATTTGACAGTGAATCACTTAATGATTTTGGATTTTTAATTAAAATTTAATTAATACAATATGAGAAAAATGATTAAAGCATTGATTTGTTTTGTTAGTATTTTGATTTTAAATGCTGATATTAACGCTACAACAATTACCTCTTCTTCAACTGGTTCATGGTCAAGCACAGGCACTTGGGTAGGAGGTGTCGTTCCATTAGCCACTGATACCGTTGTGATTGCCGCAAGCACAAATGTTACGGTGGGAGCCAATACTACGGTAAAGAAATTGACTGTAAACAATGATGGTTACTTAACCATACTTTCCAATAAAACACTTACCATTACAGGTGGTAATTTAACAGTAGATGGTTTAATCAATGGCGCTGGAGCATTGTCACTCAATACGGCAGGTTGTTTGTTGAGTGGTTCAGGCTCAATTGAAAATACAGGCACATTTAAAGCAGTACAAAATGTAACCATTCCATCGACCACCACTTTAATTAAAAGTGGCGGGTCTTTTACAATTAATGATCATGTGATTGTAACCAATAATGGTTCTTTAACGGTATATGGAGCCGTTAGTGGGGTAAATGGAGCCGCCAATGCACAGTTTGTAAATGCCGCCAATGCGTATATTTCCGTAGGCACTACCTTGATGAATACCGGACTTTTAAATGCTTCAGCCATCGGAAATACGGTAGATTATTCAAGCACAGCAACA
>JBIKPL010000175.1:0-6244 GCA_044357485.1 Cytophagales bacterium | reverse complement strand
CAGCGTGTTTCAAGCTCAAAATATTCAAACTCCCAATTTAGATATTTTTTATGAATCCTTTGTTCACATACCCTGCGGCTGGTGGGTTTCAGATATCGATAGAGAATATATTGTACAAACAATAAAAAATGGCTGGTAATATGATACCATTATACAAACCATTTATGCCTGAAACACCTCTTGTGAATGAAATTTTACAAAGTGGTCAATTGGCTTATGGTAAATACGGAAAGGAGTTTGAAAGTTTGCTTGCTAATTATTTTGGAACATCGAATGTATTAGTGACAAATACTTTTAATATGGCCATTTTAGTTGCCTTAACAACTTTAGATATAAAAGCAGGCGATATCGTTATTGTTTCTCCAATGGCTTGTTTGGCGTCGACCCAACCATTGTTATCTATGGGAATTAAAGTACAGTGGGCAGACGTTGATCCTTTAACTGGAACATTATGTCCAGATAGCGTAAGAAATTTGATGAAGACCAATCCAAAAGCAATTATACACAACCATTTTTGTGGTTATCCTGGGTATATTGATGAAATAAATAGTATTGGAGAAGAGTTTGATATTCCAATAATAGACGATGGAATAGAAGCTTTTGGTAGTGAATACAAAGGCGGGAAAATAGGGAACGTAGGTTCAGATGTAACGATTTTTTCATTTAATCCCGTGAGAATTCCAAATACTTTGGACGGTGGTGCCGTGCTGTTTAAAGATGCAAAGTTATTTGAGAAAAGCAAACTAATAAGAGATGCAGGTATAGACAGAACAAGATTTCGGGATTGTTTAGGTGAAATTAATCCAAATTGTGATATTCAATTAGTAGGACATAGTGCTACGCCTATGGAATTAAATACCTATATTGGAATTCAACAAATGCAAAATGTTAATCATTTAATTGAAAAACAAAGGAGTAATGCAATGGTTTGGGATGAAAAATTAAGTAATAGTCCAAAAATTAAACCCCTTTCATTTCTAAATGGAAATCCAAATTACTGGGTATATGGGATACTTGCCAAAGATAAAATAGACACAATTAAACATTTTAGAGAGAAAGGATTTTATGCCTCTGGAGTACATATCAATAATAATATTTATTCCGTATTTAATAATAAAATTTCTTTAAGTGGGGTAAATGAATTTATGAATCGATTTATAGCACTACCATGCGGATGGTGGTTTGAAAATAATTAGAATATGAGGTTTGAATATATAAAAAACTCTGAAATAAAAGAGGAACAATTATTAAAAGTAATTAAGATAAAAAATATTCATTGGAATTATTCTTTGGAAGAGCACATAAATTGGATCAACAGGAATTTGAATTCAGGGGATTTTCATATTTTAATGTTTGAGGGTAATATTTTAGTGGCGTATTTGAATCTGGTTGAAGTTAAAATTGTAGTAGACGGCGAGAAGCACGTTTTTTTTGGAATTGGGAATGTATGCTCAAGCGAAAAAGGAAAAGGTTATGGGGGTTTATTGCTCAAGGAAATTGGCAGGTTTATTTTAAAAAATAATAAAATCGGAATTCTTTTATGTAAAGATTCTTTGATTGATTTTTATTTAAAAAATAATTGGAAACTATTAGAAAAAAACAAAGTAGGAGCTAATTTTCATTTATTGAATACAATGATTTTGGATATTTATAATAAATTAAAAGATAAGAGTGTTTTTATTGAAAATGAATTTTAAATATAAGGAATAAAATTTAATTATGAAAAAAATTGCACTTGCTATTTCAAGCTTATGGTATGCATTTTTACTTTTTTTACCAGACGAATATAGTAAATTTAGGGTTGGATATTATAATAAAAAAGGGTGTAAAATTCATAAATTAGTTACAATATCTCCAAATGTCAGAATAAAAGGTTATTTTGAAATAGGATCTGGTAGTTCGATTGCTCAGAATTGTTCAATATCGGGAGAAAAAGCAGGGATTTTTATAGGTGAAAATGTAATGATTGCACCCAATGTTTCCATTGTTGCTTTCAGTCATGGTTTTGCTTCCATCGATGTGCCAATGGTGAAGCAAATTAAGACAGAAGCTCGCATTATTATTGAAGATAATGTATGGATTTCTTCCAATTGTACCATTGGAAAAGGAGTACGTATTGGAAAAGGATCTATTATTTCTGCTAATTCTTTTGTAAATAAAGATATTCCTGCTTATAGTATTGCAGGAGGTGTTCCTGCAAAGGTTTTAAAGACAATAATTTAATCCTAGTTTTTTAAGTGAAAAAGAATATTATTGCCAACTTCATAGGGAGATTTTGGAGTGTTTTATCCAATTTTTTGTTTATTCCACTTTATATACATTATTTGGGATTTGAAAGTTATTCTATTATTAGCTTTACGTTAGTTATTGCAGGTTTAATGGCTATGCTTGATGCAGGTTTAACGGCAACATTATCACGTGAGTTTGCCCGTTTAGACAACACGCATAATGATAAGTTACAAATTTTCAAAACTTTAGAAACTACTTACTTTATTATTATTGGGATATCTATTGCTGCACTATATTTCTATTCTGAAGATGTAGCTGCTTATTGGCTGAATAGCAGCGCGATTGAAACGGATAGAATATCTTTTTTTTTTAAAATTATAAGTTTTGATATTGGATTTCAATTACTCTTGCGATTTTATATGGGTGGCTTATTAGGTTTAGAAGAACAATTAAAAGCAAATCTTTATCAAGTTGGTTGGGGAATTTTAAGAAATGGGTTGGTTATAATAGCAATTATTTTTGTTTCTACTTTAGAAATGTTTTTTATATGGCAAACTATTTCGACCATAATTTTCGCACTATTGTTTAGAATTTCACTTTATAAGCAATTTACGGGAACATATAATTTTGAATTTGATTTTAAATTCAATAAAAACATTTTTAAAAAAATATGGCGCTTTGCAGGAGGCATGTTGTTAATTTCATTGGTTGCGGCTTTAAATACACAAATGGATAAAATTGCAATCAGCAAATTTTTACCAATTGAAAGTTTAGGATATTACACGTTAGCAGTTTCTATCGCTATGGGAATTGTAGTAGTTGTAAACCCAATTTCGATTGCATTATTGCCAAGATTTACCGCATTATATTCAATAGGCAAAAATGAAGAGGCTTCAAAATTATTTCATAAAATTAATTTATTTGTTGCAATTCTTACTTTTTCTATGATGGCTAATATTTCTTTTTTTTCTAAAGAGTTAATATGGATATGGACTGGAGACATTAAGTTGGCTGAAAACGTTTATATTTATTTGCCAATTTTAGCATTTTCTTTCTCAATGCTTGCTTTACAAATAATTCCTTATAATATCTCGATAGCCAATGGTTATACAAAATTAAATAATATATTGGGATTATTTAGTCTGATTATTACCTTACCCGGATATTGGTTTGCAACAAAAAACTATGGGGCAATTGGAGCAGCAGTTATTTTTTGTGTTGTACAATTTATAATTGCTATAATATATACATATATAATTAATCAAAAATTCTTAAAAGTTAAAAATAAGAGTTCATTGTACATCAAAGGGATGTTGTTTCCTTTGATGATTTCTGCTAGTGTTGTATTTATTTTAAATTTCATTTCTCTTCCATTATTCAATAATCGTCTAGTATCTTTTATATGGATAGGTTTTGTTTCCTTAATTACTTTATGTGTTACAATAATAGTTCTTGTGCCAAAAGAAGAGTATATTTCAATAATTAGAAGTGTAATTAAAACTAAAAAAGTCATCCTATAAAATGGTTCCATTAATAAGCATCGTTGTTCCCTCAAAAAACAGGCATTATTATTTAAAGTTTTTGATAAAATATTTTAATTCAATTCAATCCGACAAGATTGAATTAATTATTCATGACAACAGTGATTCTGATTTACACATTGATTTTGAAATTTTTTTAAACTCATTAAAAGATTCAAGGATTAAATATTTTTATTCTTCCGAAGAACTTTCAGTTATTGAAAATTGCGATTGTGCAATTTCAAAAGCAAGAGGAGAATATATTTCAATGATTGGTGATGATGATGTTTTTAGTAAATATATTATTGAATACGCCGAAAAATTTAAAGAATATAATTTAGATGCTGTTTTACCAATAAAGAGTTTTTACACCTGGCCAGATGTTAAGCCAAGATTATACAAAGAAAAATTTTCAGGAATTTTAAGGACAAGCAATTTTAACTTTAAAAGAACGAAAATTGATGTTAAAAAGGAACTTGAAAAAGTAATGCTGACGGGAGGGACTGAAATATTAAATTTACCACGAATTTATCACGGAATTTTGAAAAGAACAGTTCTTGAAAAAATATTCGATAAAACGAATACTTATTTTCCAGGTCCTAGTCCTGATATGGCAAATGCAATAGCTGCATGTAAATTTATTAACAACTTTGAAATAATAGATGTACCACTACTAATCTCTGGGCATTCTATTTTAAGCACAGGAGGTCAAGGAGCAGAAGGACAACATTACGGAGAAATCATTAAAATCAAGCATTTGCCAAAAAACACAGCATCAATGTGGTCTAAAGAAGTTCCATTTTATTGGTCTGTTTATACTATTTATGCAGAGTCAGTAATTCAAGCCTTAAAGAGAACTGGGATGGAAGATAGTTTTAAGAAATTTAATTTTCAGTATTTGATGGCTAATTGTTTAGTCTTTGATACCAATTATAGAGATCGGGTATACCAAGTATATCAAAATAAAAATATTTTTTATAAAGTAAAAATATACTATTATTTTATAAAAATTTGGATAAAACGATTGAATTTCCATTTTAAAATCAATTATAATCTAATGATAGGAAACCGTTTTAAATTAAACAAAAAAATGGTAAACAAAGAAAATATATATGCTGTTGCTATATATAATGATGAGTTAATTGGCGAAACAGTTAACTTTTAAAAAAATTTTATTTTTTAAATTAAGTTTAAATGGTAAAAGTAAAAAGTTATTTTTCAAATTCTTTTTCTGGAATTTTGTTGTCTATAATGATTGTATTATTATGTTTTTCATATCCAATTTCTTCTATTTCTTCTTTGATATTAAATGTCCCAACGACTTTTCTAAATATTATTTATCGAAGTGTTATTGCTCTAATTGCGTTATATATTATATTTAGTTCCCTAATTAAAAATAATTTCACATTGTTAAAAAGAGCATTAGCAATGTTGCTGTTTTTGTTAATTTATTTGATTAGAATTATCTATGATACATTAATTATAGGAATTGAGACCACTCATAAATTAGTTGAGATTTACTCTTTTTACATTGGTAATATTTGTTTGCCTTTTTTAGCAATAATTTTAGCATTTAAATATCTTGATAAAGATAAATTTGTAAAAATCAGTTTGTATACATTGTTTGTTTCTAATGCATTCATATTAGTTGCTTACTTAAATCAGATAAATTGGATTATTTCTCCAGAAATTTTTTTGTATAGAGCAACAATAAACGGGAATGATGAAATAGTGGACATAGTAAATCCAATAACTTTTGGACTTTATGGAGGGTTGTTATTTATATTCAGTTTGGGAAATTTAGTTTTATTAAAGGATAAGTCAGTAGTGAAAAAAAAATATATTCTGTATTTTTTTATGGCAATAGGTTTGCTAAATTTAATTTTAGCAACATCAAGAGGGCCAATGTTGTTTACTTTTCTTGGAATGGTTTCCCTGATACACTTTTATATAGTAAGGTCTAAAAAAAATTTCAATTTTTATTTTAGTTTTTTTTCAATAGTATTTTCTTTGTTATTCTTATTAATACTGTTTTTTGGTTATTTAGAAAAAAACAATATTGAATTGGGTATTATAACTCGAATGATGGACACCAAGGAAAGAGTTGAAAGTGGGGATACTGAAGACAGGAATTATATATATAATGAGGCTTTTTCAATGTTTCTCGATAAGCCAGTTTTTGGAAATCAAATGAATTTGAAATCGTTAACTTATCCACATAATATATTTCTAGAATTAATAATGAGCACAGGAATAATTGGGACTTGCATTTTTTTTTGGGGGTTTGGATTTGTTATGTTCAATATTCTAAATTCTAAATATTACGACATTTATTTCAAGATATATGTAAGTTTGTTTATTGTTTTTTTTGGATTATCACTTACAAGTGGTAATTTGTATCAATCTGTTGAAAGTTGGTGTTTTATGGCTTTGATTTTATGTTGGCATAGAGAAATTGATGAAATCCAATCCAATCCAATTGATGTAAATTTTAA
>JBIKPL010000022.1:0-17004 GCA_044357485.1 Cytophagales bacterium | reverse complement strand
GAATACGGCATTGGTTTGGGTGTAATTAAATACAGGATAAGTACCTCTCACTGTGGTGAGTAATTGTCCATAAGGTTTATAATAGATATAATTTTCAATGTGATTTTGATATAGGTTGATTTCACCAAAGGTGTTTTTATAATAGTAATTGGTAACCCAATGTAGGTTCAATGATGATTCTGGTTTCAAGGTGCTGTCGCCAAAAACAAATACGCCATCTCCATGGTGTAGTCCGTCGCTGAAAAGCTCGTTTATGGCTGGTGCTCTTCTTGCCTGACCGATATTTAGGGAGGTGTTCCAATGTTCATTGATGAAATAATTAGCTCCCAAACTCCAAGAAAAATTCACATACCTTAAATCTACTTTAGGTTTTTTCGATCTGGTGATGTCGTATGTTTTTTGTTCTAGACGAAATCCTGTTTCAATTTCAAGTTTTTGTTTTTTCCATTTTTCAATGGCAAAAAAGCCAAAGGTGTTGGCATTGTAATCGGGAATAAATAACCTTGTATTGGTAGCGGAAACATTATTGGTTTGAATTAAGGTTTGCAATCCAAATTGTCCTTTAAAATTGTAGATTTTTTGATGAGTCAATTCAAGGTTAGCAGAGTAAGTAGTGAGGCTGAAATCTATGGTTGGCACATTCTTCTTTAAGATACTATTTCTCAAAGGTTGATCCATATCATATTCAGCTCTATAATTATATTGCCTTGCCAGTATAAGCGCAGTTCTCCATTTAGGTTTGAATTGAAAATAAGTTTTGATTTTTGACAGTTCGTGTACTACTTCCTGGTAAGGTTTATTGATGTCATAATTGAACCCTGAGCTTACAAATGGTTTACCGTTAGCGATTACATTTTCAACATCGCTTACGGTATGCAAATGTGCTCCTTCAAAAATTCCTGTTTTATTATTGAACAGGCTGTAAAACAATTCTACTCCCCAATTTGAGGTGCTATAATTCGTTGCCCAAGAGCCATTATAGTTGCTACTTCCCGTGTTTTTGAGGTAATAATCAGGTGTTTTGTAATTACCACCTCTATCCATTGTCCCTTGAACCCTGCTGCTAAAGTTTTTGAATTTAGATGGCACAAAATTGATTATTCCTGAAACGAGGCCTTGTCTGTTGTTTGAGTTTCCAACTACATTGAGTTGGCCATCCATCCCAACGGCCGTTCTTAATGCTGATGGATCAATAAGTATTACGCCACCGAGTGCATCTGCACCATATTTTACAGTACCGGCACCTTTGATTACACTCATTTTTGTAGCTACGAATGGGTCAATTTCTGGCGCATGGTCAGCTCCCCAGTTTTGGCCTTCTTGCCTTACTTCATTGTTCATCAACAAAACCCTATTCCCATACAATCCTTCAATAACAGGTTTGAAAATACTAGGCCCTGTTTGTATCGCATTTACACCTGGTAATGATTTTAAACTTTCCCCAATAGATTGTCCTCGCACAAGATCCATTTCATGCCCACTAATTTCAAGAATTGATTGTACATTGGAGTTGTTGTTTTGTGAAGCCACAATGATTACCGATTCCAATACACATGTATCTGAATGCATTTGAATGGTTTCATGTTGATCAGCAAACACATGGTATTGTTGGTTGAGACTTTTATATCCTAAATAAGAAAAATTAAAATGATAGGTTTGGTGACACAAGTTTTTCAATTCAAACTCCCCTTCATGGTTTGATTCAATTACACTTCCTGTTTCTTTGATTTTAATAATTACACCTTTAAATGGTATTTTAGTTTCACCATTGATTATTTTTCCTTTGAAAGTATAGGTGCAATTTTTATTGTTTTCTTGTGCCTGAGTAGAGCACGCTAAAACGACTATAAAAAGTGTTAATAGTAGCTTATAGGTTTTTATGTTGCTGTAAAATCTCATCCTTACAAATATGAGCATAAAAAATTAAAGAGCAACAATGTTGCATGTTAATTATATTGAAGACAATGCATATGATTGTCTTCAATATAAACAATGGCTTAAGCCGTAATGCTGTATTCGTCTATGCCGCCGAGTAAGTTTCTCACATTGGAAAATCCTTGTTGCTCTAAGAATTTTTTAGCATTATCGCTTCTTCTGCCTGATTTACAATGAATAATAAGTTCTTGGTTTTTAAATTGAGCCAATTCGCTTAATTTATGAGGCAATAATCCAAGAGGAATATTTAAAGCACCCATGTTAATGGCATCGTATTCGTAAGTTTCACGAACGTCAACTATGTTTAAAATTTCGTTGTTGTTTTGTCTTTCTTTAAGTTCTGCGCAGGTAATATCAGCCATTTTAGGTAGCATTAAGGTTGAATAAATATTTTTTTGGTGGTTAACATTTGATCATGGTATATATACAAAATATAAAATCCTGTTTCTAATGTTGTCATATCTACTATTTGTTTATTATTGAGGTCATCATAATAAAATTGATAGTCTTCTTTAGGGATTTCTTTCCCTAATAAACTGAATACTTTAAGTTGGGTAATGGTATCGTTGTCTATTGTAAATATACCGCGACTTGGATTTGGGTAAACATTAATCGTATTGCTATTTGATATTAATCTCAGCTTATTGGTACTAATGTGTTCAAATACAGGTCTCATCATAAGACTTCCAGCAGTTTTTACAAATGGCTTCCAATTGTATAGACTCGTTCCTGCAATATAATTAATGGCGTAGTATATATGTTGATTACTAATTTCATTTTTGTCATAACCTACCGTAAGTACAGTAGCAGAATTTTGTTCGTAGCCAATATAAAAAGAATCACGCATCACAATTCCTGAATCTAATTTATATCGAGTAAAAGCATTTAAAGAATCTCCATAATTCAATAAAACTTGTTGGGAGTATTGGATACTCGTTAATGTGGGCATAATCAATAACTTAAAAGTAGTGCCTTCTATGTTGTAGACAGATTTTACCCAATTGATGTCGATAGCAGTGAGGGTATCGGGTCTGTTAAGCTTAATTTTATAAACAACTCTTCCGGCAGCTTGGTTAATGCCAAAGGCGCCTTCTGCAGTACCATCATCATACGCCATATAATTGCTTACCGTAGAAATAATGCTACTTTCATCATTGGATGGTGAGATATCAAGTAATGTTCTAACAGACGATGAATTAAATGACAAGGTGCAACTGTCAGGTAAATTGTTTAGTTTGGCCTTGTTAATCGCTAGGGTTTTGGGATTTATATTTGGGAAAAGTGGGACAATAAAATTTTTGATTTGAATTGTATCAACATTCAATTTATTGACGCCCAAAATGGCTTTAAAATCAGTTGTATACCTGTTTCCTGAAAAGTTAAAATAAGAAATGCTTAAAGAATCTTTTATTTCTTTGTCTTCAAAACCCTTTAACTGTTCGGAGGTTATGCTGGTGTAGTTTTTAAAAAACTTAGAGGACATGTTTGCACAACCATAATCAGTGTACTTTGTGTCATCTTTATTTCTATTTTTATCCATTCTTACATAATCAATATGCCAGTTATCCCACGCGCCTGATTGGTTACCAAATGATTGGAATTTGAACTGGCTTCCATTGTACATTAAACTGTCGGGTATATTAATGAATACAAGATGAAATGCGGTCGGGTCAAGTGTATTGTCATGAGGTACGTAGGTCCATATTTTTACCCAAGTTTGTGTAGTGTTAGCTTTAAAAAAAACTGAAATTGAATCTGTTTGTGCTGAATCGGGTAATTCTACCAAGCCTCCTGCTTGCCAAAAGAAACTTAAATACACACTGTCCTTGGCCGTTAAATTGCCCAAATTAATTGGTTTGGAAACCAATTGGTCACAAGCACCATACGCAAAACTATTGTTGAAATTATAAGGTGAACCCGTGGAATCAATGCCATCAAAGGTGGCTACGTTTGGTGTTGGTGGGTTAATGGCATTGGTATTGTTGATGGTAACCCCACTGGTATGCCACAAGTTGGTATTGAGTTTTTTCTTATTGGTGGTGAAATCATCAATAAAAGGCAAATCAATAGTATCTCCAATGGCATGGGTCCTTAAGGATGCTGTATGTGGTGGTATACTTTCAGTGAACCTGGCTGATTTTGTTGTATCAGGCAGGGTGCTTTTCGAATACCTCAATGGGCTTACACTTGCTTGAGAAAAAGCAAGCGTTGTAATGCCAAGGTAGAGTAGGCTTAAAAATACTATATTAACGATTTTATTCATCTATAGTTGGTGTTTCTGGAGCTTTGCCCGATACCCATAAGTCGATATATTCACCGGCTTTAATTTGTTTTCCAGGCTCTGGAGCTGGTTTTTGTTTAATAATTGTTCCGGGTGTTTCTTTTGAGTTTTCGTCATAAATCACCGAACCTTTTTCTACACCCAAGCCATTGATCACGAGTAAGGCTTCGTCTAAAGGCATTTTTAGTAAGGATGGAATGTCTACGACAATGTCTCCAGAACCATTTCCTACAATTAAGTCAATTCTTGTGCCTTTACTAACTGAGGCTCCTGGTGCAATTTCTTTTCCATTCACCATTTGTTTTAATACGGCATTCTCAGCATAATGAGGAGAATATTCAATTTTACCCAACACCAAACCATAACTTTGAATTACCATTTGTGCATTCAATATGGAGGCATCGACTAGCCTAGGCATTTTAACTTGGGGGGGATTGATAGCCCTAATGGTCAAGTATAATTTTCTGTCTTCTTTTACTTTAGAGCCAGGCTTCGGGTATTGTGACATTACCGTAAGCGGTTTTATTTTAGGGTCATAAGTAGAATCATTGATTTGGTAGCGCAAATCTTTTGAATCTAAAAAATCTTCAAGTTCATCAATTTTCATACCGGTTAAATCAGGAACAGTAACAGATTCTCCGTGATTGGTGGTATAAGGCAGGTATACATAAAAAAAGAACAAGATGATGGCAAGAAACAATCCAACGATAATTCCAATGTGGGCCAAAACTTCTTTTCTCGAATTCACTTTATTAAACATTCTTGTAATTAATTATTGTTTGATAAATTATTAATCTTGTCATACAAAATCATCATTAGTTTACTTACAACGCAATTTTATTAATATTAATATACTACGTTGAGAAATTGCTTAAACTTTCAGTTGATTTTTTGCTAATCGTTTGGCACCAAAATCTAAAATGGCATCAATGAAATCATAAGGTTTGTAATGATTAATCGCGCACTGATGGAAAATACAAGTGGCTGGCGTCATTCCAGGCAATGAATTGATTTCAATAATGATGGTTTCAACTTTTCCATTTTCAAATATTCTTACAAAAGCATCAATTCTACAATAGCCTTGTACATTTAATATTTTAGCTACTTTTTCTAATTCCGTTCTTACTTTAAGGCTAATCTGATGTTGTGTATTTTCGTCTTTAGCAAACCTTGAGGGGGTTATGTTTTGACCTTCTCCTGCTAAAAATTTTTCTTCTAAAGACAATACTTCACCAGAAGCAAGTGTTTCAGAGGGTTCAAATATTTCGTAAACGACATTTCCTGTTTCATCAAATTTGGTAAGCATACCACCGGTTACTTCCAAGAAATGAGCAGCATTGCCTTTGCTTATTAAATCTTCAATAAGGTAGGTGCTTTTGAGCGGAAATTCTTCTTTGTATTTTAATTTTAATGTTTGAGCATCATTTGAATTGATTTCCTCTTCTGACCTGAATATCAGGTTGGTAAAAGCTATTAATTCAACCCTGTTGTGGATTTTTTTAACCGCAGAACTACAACCATCATCCGAAGGTTTCGCAATGAAGGGATAGGTGAAATTTTGCTCAATTTCATCAATCAAGGTTTGTGGTTTTTCAAACCATTCTTCTGCCTTAACCAAACGATGATTGGCTACAAGCACACCGTTTTCTCTTAAAATTTTATTGGTTTCGTATTTATTAATGGTGGTTTGGGAGCTAGAAATACCAGAACCATTATACGGTAAATTAAATTGTTCAAGTGCGGCTTGTAAAGCACCATCTTCCCCTGGTCGTCCATGCAGTGCTATAAATACGCGATCAACTTTTTCTGCTAATGTTTTAAAAGAAATTGGCTCAGGGTATAATAAGTTTTTGGTTACATACTTCTCTGTAATTAGAGAAGCTTCTTGCATGATTTTTTTGATAATTGGATGTTTGGGTTCGGTGTTGCCAAGCATCACTTTTTCTTTTATGTCATCTGCATTGTCTTTTAGCATCACATTTACAGGGATTTCATACATTTCGAATGCATCGTCACTGCCGGTTAAAAATACCGGTATGGCTTCATATTTACTGGAAGAAGAAAGCTTTTCATAAATGTTTCTGCCACTTTCCACAGAAATGTGTCTTTCAGAGGAATAACCTCCCATGATTACAGCGACTTTAATTTTGTGGGTATCAACGCTTTTGAAGTGCGCAATTTTAGCGTCCAATTGGTTTAACAATTGATGGATAGTAAGCGCTTTTTTTCCTGTTTTAATTCTTTCTGCTAAAGAAGTACGGATAATATACGTTAAAAATTGAGATGGATTTAAGCCAATTTCTGCTGCCTGATGGAAGAAGAAAGAGGAGGGACGCATTCCTGAAGTCGTGTTTGGGTCGTTTAAAAACACTTCACCTTTGTCTGTATAAAAGCCATCTAATCGGGCATATACATTAAAGTGAAGTTTGGTGTACAATTCAGCACAGCTAGTTCTGATGCGTTCAATTTCTCCTGAGGGTAAATCAATCGGGGTAATTTTTCGACTCATTCCCGGTAAATATTTGGAACGATAATCAAACACATCATTACCTTTTATAATTTCAGTAGGTGGTAATGCTATAGGATTTCCAACTTCATCTTGGATTACAATACATGAAAATTCTCTGCCATTAATGAATTGTTCTATCAAAACTTCTTCTTCTCCATCGATGCTTTGAAGTAAAATAGCATTGTTGTTTTGAAGGTATTGGTTGATATAAAGCAGTAATTGTTCTGGATTATAAATAATTTCATGGTCAATATATACTGGTAAACCTATGCCAACCCTGATGTCAGTGAGCTCTCTAATGAAACTCACTTTTTGTTCGTGCGAATATTGAGACCAAACATTTGCGCGAATAGATTGTATGAAAAAACTTTTATTGATGGCTTCTTCAAAAACAGTGGCGTCGTCTTTGCTGATAACAGAAACGCCTATAGATGACCCTTGGTAAGGTGATTTGATTACCAAAGGTAAATTGAATTTGGCTTTTAAGGCAATAAATAACCTTGTTTTATCGGTATTAGAAAGCCATTCTTGTTTTGTGATTTTATGGTTCTGAGGCCTAATAAACCCTGCGAGTTCCATCAAATCTTTTTGCACAAGTTTGTTGATGCCGATGGAAGAAGGCAAGATGCCTGCGCCTGAATAAGGCATGTTGTGCCATTCTAAAAGTCCTTGAATATTGCCATCTTCTCCATAAGGGCCGTGTAAGGCAAGGAAGGCAAATTCAAAATAATTTTTAAATTCATGCGGAAAGATGCGTTTCCCCACTTTTTGAATGATTTGATCAATGGCTTCTTCACTTAAAGCACCCAATGATTCTATGTATACTTGAAAATGATTGTCAGAAATTGGTGACTCACTTACCGGAGGATAAAAATCTCTAATGGTTCCTTTGTAAATGTATTCCCAATTGAGGAGTATGAAATTTCCTGTACTGTCAATAAATATTGGTACTGCCTCAAATAAATCTTTGTTTAAATTGTCGTAAACTGTTCTTCCGCCTGCAAAAGAGATTTCTCGTTCTCTTGATTGACCACCGAAAAATATACCTATTTTCATTGAGGGCATATGTTTTATATAATGTTAAGCTTTATTTATTTCCTGAAAAGTAAAAATACAAATAAAAAAGTTTGAATTAGTATATGTAGACCAGGAATCTGTATTTTTTTTTTATACTTCAATGCTTGAGTCAACTTGTTGGAAATAAATCAAAAATCAGCCTATTTAATTTTTTAAAAAGCATTTATTTTTAAAATACAATACTCTAAAGCATAGAATATTAAGGTTGGTTGCCTGTTTTTTTTGCATTTTTATGATAAAATATTAGCAAGCTATTTTGTTTATTAGAATCTTAATGGTATGTTTGCACTCCCAATAGAGGGATTTAGAAGGTTTATTGAAAGTTTCGATTGATATTTATCAAACACCATTTTGTAATTTGGTTCGGTAGTTCAGTTGGTTAGAATGCCGCCCTGTCACGGCGGAGGTCGCGGGTTCGAGTCCCGTCCGGACCGCAAAGGTGGAAACTTTCAATATTACTTTTAAAAAAAATGGTTCGGTAGTTCAGTTGGTTAGAATGCCGCCCTGTCACGGCGGAGGTCGCGGGTTCGAGTCCCGTCCGGACCGCCATTTTAAAGCGTCATGTTCAAAAAACATGACGCTTTTTTTATGTCTAAGGATTAGTTTTAAAGGTTCAAATTGTTTTATAGAAAATATGATAACCAAGTGGTTACTTCTGTATTCTGACAAGGATTAATGTACGATCAGGGAAATGCAACAAACTATGTCTTGATTAAAAGTTAAACATTAGGGCTTGAAGATTTTCTTCAAGCTTTTTTTATGGATCAATACGTAAATTTTAAGCTATCCTGAATTTATTAAGAACGGTTGATTTAGGGATTGAAAAATATTTTTATTGCATAATTTGCTTTTATTTAGCGTAGAGTACTTGAATTTTATTTTAATATTTCTCAAATTTGAGAATTAATATTTCAAACAATATTACACAACTAGGTATGAAAAAAGGGATTATTGGATTCGTATTGCTTGCAGCATTTTTTGGTTTGAATGCTCAAACAACCATGAAAAAAGACAGTAAAGAGAAGGCTACCGTAGTTAAGCCGGTTGTCAAAACACAGACCGAGAAATATGCCATCAAAATTAAAGTAAATGGATTAAAAGATACGGTGTGTTATTTGGCCAATTATTACGGAGATAAACAATATTTAAAAGATACTGCCAAAGTTGATAAAAAAGGGAATTTTACTTTTGAAGGCAATTCCAAGTTAGAAGGAGGGATTTATTTAATTGTATTGCCCGGCAATAAATATTTTGAAGCGATTATTACCAATGAACAAAATTTTTCAATGGAAACAGATACGGGGAATTTTATTGCTCAAATGAAGGTGAAAAATTCTGCAGAAAATACTGTTTTTTATGAGTATTTGCAATATGTTGACATCAAAGGAAAACTTGTTGAAGAGTTGAAGAAAAATATCAAGACCGATTCAATCAATGTTACCAATCAATTAATTGCCATTGATAAAGAAGTATCAGAATATAGGAATAAATTCATGGAACTTCATAAAGCATCGTTTGTTACGAAAGTATTTAGAGCAACCAATGAAATTGAGGTTCCCGAAAATCCAAATCCCAAAGATTCAAGTTATGCTTATCATTATTATAGAAAACATTTTTTTGACAATATCGATTGGACGGATGATAATATTTTAAGAACCCCAATCTTTCATGCTAAACTTGATAAATATATCAATAAAGTAATTCCACAAGCCCCTGATTCTATGATTATTGAAATAGATAAGGTGATTAACAAAGCAGAGGTAAATAAAGAGTTGTTTAAGTATTGTGTTTGGTATGCCACTAATAATTCAGAACAATCAAAAATTATGGGCATGGATGCTTTAACCATTCATTTATATAAGAAATATTATATGACAGGTAAAGCTTTTTGGATTGATAAAAAGACAGCTGATAAAATCAAAGAGCAAGTTGAAATTAAAGAGCCATTGTTATTGGGGAAAGTTATTCCAAATGCTTACCTGAAAGATTCGACGGATAAGTATCAAATGCTTTGGGATATTAAAGCGGACTATACGGTGGTGTTTTTCTATGATCCTAATTGCGGACATTGCCAAAAAGAAGCACCCAAATTATATGAGTTTTTTCAGAAAAATAAAGACCACGTGATGGTTTATGCGGCAAGCATTGAACGTAAAGACGAAGATTGGAAAAAATTTATTATTAAAAATAAATATACCGATTGGTTAAATGTTTGGGATAAAGGTACCCATACCGATTTTAGGAAAACCTATGATGTGTTTAGTACGCCAGTGATTTATGTATTAGATAAAAGCAAAAGGATTATTGCCAAGCGTTTAGGGGCCGATCAATTACAAGATTTTATTGACAATTACAGTAAAAATAAAAAGAAATAAAATTGATTAGCGTTTGATTATTGGGCATTTTGAAATGTACCTAAACGCATGAGCAAAAAAAACCGATTGTATACAAGTATTATATTGTATGCAATCGGTTTTTTTGCTTGAATAAAATTTTAACTTATTTTTCAATTGTTTTAACCTCTGTTCTTCTGTTTTTTGCTTTACCTTCTACGGTATTATTGTCGGCAATTGGTTTAACTTCTCCATACCCTTTTGCAATAATTCTGGTTGGGTTAATGCCTCTTGTGGTCAAGTATGTTTTAACTGCATCGGCTCTTTTTTGTGAAAGCGTCATGTTTTTGTCGTCATCTCCAACATTGTCCGTATGGCCAGCAATTTCCACTTTCATGGTAATACTTTCTTTTAATTGTTTTAAAAGATTGTCGAGGGCCGCTTTTGCCTGAGGTTTGATGTCAGCTTTGCCCGTTTCAAAATTAACATTTTCTAAAGTGTAAGTACCTAAATACCTTGTTACCACTTTTATTTGAAGTTTTTGTTCAAATTCGGTGTTTCCATCTGCTTTAGGGATAAGAAGTTTGCCAAAGTTGAAGTTTTTGCCAAATTTATCAACCGTAATATTGAAGGGAATTCCTTCAGGAAGAAGAATCATAAATTTGCCTTCTACATCAGCAATGGCCTTTTTGGTGAAATTGTTTTCGGTATTATCGATGTTGATAATGGCTTCCGCTTCTGCCACATCATCAAAGTCGGTAACTTTAAAGGTAACCAAGGCAAGTGAATCTGTCGATTCCAAAACGGTGCTTTGCGCATTTGCGGTTGCTAGCGACATAATGCCAAGTGAGGCAGCGATGAATATTTTTTTCATGTTGATTTATGTTAATAATAAATGATTCGATGAGATTTTAATTGAACAAAATTATAAACATCTTTCAAATAAGCAATATATTCGCCATATTCTAAATAAATATTCATATGCGCATAGGTTTAATTGCTGATACACACGGTTTTTTAGATGAAAAGGTTTTTAATTATTTTAAAGATTGCGATGAGATTTGGCATGCAGGAGATTTTGGAACCTTAGCCTTGTCTGATCGTTTGGCCCAATTTAAACCATTAAAAGGGGTTTATGGCAACATTGATGATGCTAACATAAGGTTGGTACATCCCAAAAACTTAATTTTTGAGTGCGAAGGAAAAAAAATAATGATGACGCATATTGGTGGCGCTCCTGGAAAGTATATTCCTGAAGTGAAACAGCTTTTACAACTGCATCAACCCGATGTGTTTATTTGTGGCCATTCTCATATCTTAAGGGTAGTGTCTGATAGTCAGTATAATAAAATGTTGTATATTAATCCAGGTGCTGCAGGTGTGCACGGATTTCATAAAATTAAAACCATTATTCGATTTGAAATCAACAAAGGAATAATCAGTAATATGCAAGCCATTGAATTAGGGGAGAGGGCAAAGGCATAAAAAAAGCCTCGAGTAATCGAAGCTTTTTTTATAAGTATATGCTTTAAAGACTAAGCTACTGCAGTAAATTGTTTTTTCAATTCTTCCGCTTCTACTTTTCTAATAACTGGTGTAGCAGTCAATAATTTGATTTTTTGTCTTCTTAAGTCAGATTTCTTTCTTAATTTTCTTAATTTTCTCTTAACCTGTGTAACTCCCATTGTTGTATAGTCTAATATTAATAATGTCTTCTCCTAAACTGAACTGCAAAACTAATGATATTTTTTTGCAATGAAAACGTTTTGGGAAATATTTTATAGTATTTTTGCAAATGAGATAGGAATCGAAATTAAACCTGATTTAGAAACCTGCTTGCTATCAGTAAATTTATAAAATAATATAACGTGTCAAAACCGTCAATTCCCAAAGGTGTTCGTGACTTCGGTCCAGAAAAAATGGTAAAAAGAAATTATATTTTTCAAACCATTAAAACGGTATTTCAAAAGTTTGGTTTCTTGCCTATCGAAACACCAACCATGGAAAACTTATCGGTACTTACTGGGAAATATGGGGACGAAGGGGATCAATTGATTTTTAAAGTGCTGAATTCAGGCGATTATTTAGCCAAAGTAGATGCCTCTGAAATTGACTTAGGCTATAAAAAAATGACACCTAAAATAGCTGAAAAGGGATTAAGGTATGATTTGACCGTTCCTTTTGCTCGTTTTGTGGTGATGAATAGAAATGAAATAACTTTTCCTTTTAAACGTTTTCAAATTCAACCGGTATGGCGTGCCGATCGCCCACAAAAAGGTCGTTATAGAGAATTTTACCAATGTGATGCAGATGTTGTAGGTACAAACTCTTTGTTATGCGAGGCCGAGATTGTATTAATGATTGATGAAGTCTTGACCAATTTAAAGGTTGAAGATTTTACCATTAAGATTAACAATAGAAAGATCTTGACCGGTATTGCGGAAGCAATTGGGGAATTTGGTAAAGAAGCAGTGATTTGTGTCGCCATTGACAAATTAGATAAAATAGGGGAGGATGGTGTAATCAAAGAACTGCAAGACAATGGTATTGCTGCTCATGCCATTGCTACGCTGATGCCTATTATAGCACTCAAGGGAAATAATGTAGAGAAAATTGAGCAATTAAAAACCATATTAAGCAATTCTCCTACAGGTTTACTTGGCTTAGAGGAATTAAGTAAAGTCTTTGATTATCTTCGTGTTTTTGATATTCAAACAGCAACCCTTGAATTTGATATCGCTCTTGCTCGAGGTTTATCTTACTATACAGGATGTATTTTTGAGGTGAAAGCCAATGGCGTTCAAATGGGGAGCATTAGCGGAGGTGGAAGATATGATAACCTTACCGGCATGTTTGGTTTGCCTGATGTGTCTGGTGTCGGTTTCTCTTTTGGGGTTGATCGTATCTATGATGTATTGGAAGAGTTACAGTTATTTCCTACTGATCAACAAACGACAACCAAAGTATTGATTGCGACTTTCGATGAGTCGGCTGAAATGTGTGGGCTTTCATTATTACAAAAACTACGACAAGTGGGCGTAAATACAGAGCTATATCCGGAAACGGCTAAAATAAAAAAACAAATGAGCTATGCTGACAGTAAAAAAATTCCGTTTGTGGTGTTAATAGGCTCAGATGAAGTGGCTAGTCAATTGTTTACCTTGAAAAATATGGCTTCAGGGGAACAACAAAAAATGAGTAGCGATGACATTATTGCGTATTTCAAATAAATAATAAACTTGAAAAAACTACTGTTTATACCTCTTTTTATTGTTTTGATGCCAATGGTTTTATTGGCACAAACACCTTGTTATACCGTTGAAAATAATATTACGTTAGGATGTACTCCCCTTACCGTAAAAGTTAACAATTGTGCATTTTCAAAATGGGATGTATTGTATGATTATGGTGATGATTTTCTAACTACAGATTCTGTAAAGACCTTTTCAAAAGCGGGTGTTTATACCTTATTGCAATATGTGAGGAAAGATTCTATTAATCCCAAAAAAGGTAATTATTTCATCTCACAAGAGAAAAAAATTACTGTAATTGATGCGAAGCCTCCAATGGTGAATTTTATTTCTTGTACCAATAATCACTTAAAGATAAACGTAAATGATACTATAAATCAAAAATATGCGGAGTATTATATTGATTATGGCAATGGCAGCAAAGATACCATTCATAAATGGGGAAGCGTTGACTATTTATTCGCCGATTCTTTAACGAAAAACATCACCATACAAGGGGTGATTTTGCCTGTTAATTGTGGTGTTACTACTACTTTTACTTATGATCAACTATTTGTTTCTTTACTTTTACCAACGATAAAATCGTTTAAAACAATTTCCACTTCAAAAACGGAGGGGGAGATTGCCCTTGATTTTACCACACGAAAATATTTGGTTTATGAACTTGTTTTAAATGGCAAGCCTTATGATACACTTCGGCAACTTGAGGGTAACCAGACCTATCTATTTAAACACTTAAATACGGAAGATTTAATTAATAAAATTCAAATCAATGTGCTCGATGTTTGTAATGGTACGAGTTTGAAATCTGATGTCTATACTATTTTACCCTTTCAGGTTACCTTAGCGGAGAATCAAAATGTCATTTCTGCCATGACTTATCCTGAGAGTTCTGCGATTAAAGGGTATGAATTGTATCGTAATAATGAATTGTTTAAAACCTTTAACCAACAAGATTACCCAGCCTACATTGATACTGATGTAAAATGTGCGCTACCATATTGTTATTCACTTAATTCGATATTGAAAGATGGTGTCACTATTATTTCCGCAAATACATGTGTAAAAACAATTTCTACGATTGCGCCTCCTGCTCCTCAAGGAGTAAATAGTACCATCGCTAATGAACTGATTCAGTTAACATGCCAAGTCTCGCAATCGCATACGCTTAAAAAAATCAATATTTATCAATCAGAAAATGCCGGCACATTTCAATATTTTACTGCAGTGAAGGAGATGCCAATTTTAGTGGGCAGTGTAAATTTATCGAAAAAAACGTGTTACAAAATTTCTGTTACCGATTCATGCGACAATACTTCGCCTTTAAGTTTCGAAACCTGTCCTGTGTTTTTGACGGCTGCTGATATTACCGAAACCGCTATAAAATTGCGTTGGAATAATTATATGGGATGGGATAATCATGGTACTAAATTATTTACCCTCCAATGGATAGATGATAAAGGAATGGTATACCGCAGTTTACCACTTGGTTTACTGCAATCATTTGATGATCAATCAGAAGATACGCTTACCTCACTTATTCGTTATAGGTTGATGGCGGAAGGTTTAGGAGAGCATGATGTGAGTTATTCTAATATTATTGAAAGAAAACAGGCCATTAAATTATATTTCCCCACTGCATTTACGCCTAATAATGATGGTATCAATGATGTCTATTTACCCAAAGGCAGGTATGTAGCCGATTTTAAAATGTATGTTTATAATAGGATCGGTCAGTTGATTTTTTTTACAGATAATTTTTTAAAAGGTTGGGATGGCGAAGAGGCGATGGCAGGCGATTATGTAGTAAATATTGAAGCAAACGACGCCTTGGGAAATGTTGTAACCAAGAAGTTTGTCGTCACCCTCATCCGATAACGATAATAAGCGGCATTTATCATATCTTTTTATACTTTATTGCGTAACTAGCGCTAAATACTTTTGAAGTACCATTTATTTTGTTAGTTTTGGGAAGTAAAATCGCAGAAAATGAAAGCTAAATACAAGATTGCAGATTTAGAATTGGTAATTGATTCAAGTAAAATTGAATTTGATGAATCTAAAGCCATCATCCACAAAGTGCATGATGACGAAGAATATGCTTTTGAAGCCATTAGCTGCGCTGCAAGACCTGTTCAGTTTTCAATAGTAAATCAACTTTATTCTTTACAACCTGAATTGGTGAGAGCTGCTTGTGATGAAGCCAATAAACAGCATACCATAGGTGTGCTTTCTACCAATAATTACCATTTATTACTAAGTCCTTTTGTGGAGAGGTTTTCTTTTTTTGGACACAAAGAGGCTGCTCAATTAACCAATGACGTGATCGATATTTGCAAAAAATTGAATGTAGCCAGTTTGCGAATTACCCAATTTTGTATGATGCGTCACGAAAGTATGCCCATTTTCGATCAATTTAAAGGGATTTTAAATACCTTCATCAGCCGTAAAGATTCTCCAATTAAATTGGTGTATTTTGATGTGCCAGAAAAATTCTTTTACGAATTGAATATTCTTTTCAAATCGTACCAAACCCAAACGGTATAAATATAGCGAACGATAAAAAAAGTCCTCACAAATTGTGAGGACTTTTTTATGCCTTGTCACTTATATATCCTCGCTTATTAAATACTCCAAATTACTTTTAGGCATATATTTCTGCCCATGCCATACAAGCCTGTTTTTCCCGTAGGGCTGTAGCTATAATTTTCAAAATATTTCAATCTGCTTAAATTTGATTGATAATTGGTGTCCAATACATTATTGATTTGTAGCATCATCTGAAGGCTTGAATGTGTGGATAGTGGAAAAGTGATGCTTGATGAAAAATGCCATAGATGGAAGGAGGGGGTTTGTGTTTCTGTATTTTCTAGGGCTAAAAACCTGTTTTGGGCTGCGCTAAAATCGGACTCCAACTTAAAAATGAGGTCTTTAAATGCCATTGATGTTGGTTGTATGGTTTTGCTTACACTACTAACTATTTTCATCGGTGGAATGAATGGTAAATATTCTCCTTGATTTCCTTTATTTTGATAGCTATTCTTGGTGTTATTGCCATATACTAAGGCCAAGCTATTGTTAAAATGCACACTTTTAAGGTTTTGGTGCTGTATGTTTAGGGTGATTTCAGTGCCGTACAATTGGGCTCCATCTTGCTGGTATTGATAGGTTTTATATCCTTTGACAATTTCAACGGATTTGTTTTGATTGTCAGTAAGTTGAGAAAGATAAATGTAATTTTGAATGTGGTTATTGAAAATACTGATGGAAGTACTGAAGTGTTTAAAAGTGCCAAATAGGCCAAGGTCTTCTTGCAAACTAAATTCAGGATTGAAATTTCTATTGCCAATGTAAACGATACGTGCGCCTGGGTCAAGTCCGTTACTGGCAAATTCTGTGATACTTGGAGCTCTATAGCCACGTCCAATATTGGCTTTTAAACTTATCGTTTCAGAAAAAAGGTAAGTGCTTCCTATGCTAAATGAGGTTCCTTTAAATGTTTTTTGAAATGATGGAAACTGTAAGGTGGCTCCTGAATTTGCCTGAACATGTTGACTGAAACCTGTGTTGTTGTCTATTTGAGTATAAAAATCATTGGCATTAATCGTTCTGAAGTCA
>JBIKPL010000188.1:0-5881 GCA_044357485.1 Cytophagales bacterium | reverse complement strand
GTAACGATTTTTGTAATTGCCCTCAACCGTGATTTGATTAGTAACTTGGTACTGGTTTTGACACCAAAAATCCATATTAATGAACTCCACGTAAACTAACTCATTATTATCATTCTTGAAAGCGAATTTATCACGAAGTAATAATGCTTTATCAAAGATGTTATTTGACTTTGAAAGGTGGTTTATTATTTGCTTGAAATCACTATCAGAAAAAACTTTGTTGTTATGTTTTTCTAATTGCTTTTTGAGATTAGCCAATAAATCGGTTTCATCTTTAATGGTTACTTTATCATATCCATTAGCTGCTAATTGACTGATTAAGTTTTGTTCTAATATTAATTCAGATTGTGATGTCATATGATATAATTATACTAAATAATCATCTGTGTATTCAGGAGGATGTATCAATTTAAAACCTTTTAAACTTAAACTATTAGTTTTATAAAAACAAATTTGTATTGCTGGTAATGTATCTAAGTATTTGTTATTATGGTTTTTGTCAAAAATAGTTCTATTACTATACGGAGAACTAATAGATTTACTATTTATACCATACACCCTAATCCCTTCATATTTAAATATATTCAAAGTGTTTTTAATATGTTCAATAATTCTTGCTACAGTTGTACTATTCTCTTTGTACAAACCTTTATCTTTCATTAATTGTTTGGTATCGTTATACATTTTAAAATGTAAAGCATTATCAATTAAATTAAAGCATTTTTCTTCATCTAATAAATAGGTAGATTTACAAATCATATAACCGTTCCTGTAAGAAGCCCCTTCTACACCCCACCAATGAGCATTCTCAATAAAAGTGTCCCAAAAATAGTAGCCATCTCCTAACCAAGCATTATTACGCTCACATTTAAAAGGTCCGTTTTGCTCTACATAATCAGGATTTCCTCTATCTTCTAGTGTTTGATAAACTGTTCTGATAATCAAAATATATTATATTTGGGTAGTGTTTTTCTTTAGTTCAGTTTCTAAATTTGATAAATTTAGTGTAGGCAATATTATTCCAGGTACATTAGCTTGAGTAGTTACTAAGCTTAAATAAGCCCTAACATAAGGAAACAAAATAGCGATACTATTTCTGTAGAAAAATTCTGGAATGTTTTCAAAACTTTCAATATTTTCAAATTTAAAAGTACCTTTACAACTTACTTCTGCAAATTGTTTTACTTCTGTATTTTGATTTAATTCAGTATTTTGAGTAACCTTAACGACAAAACGTAATTCAAAGTTTTGAGTTTCATTAAAAAATATACCACTTGTGTCAAACGATAAAGATAAGTCTTTGTTACTATGATTACTTAAATCTATTGAAACTTTGTCAAATTGATAATTGACGATTGAAAATGCTGCTTTTTGCATATTACTAATTTATTTAGATAAAAAAACCCGAAGGATACTTCGGGCTATATTGGTTGTTTTCTATTATACATCCCTTAATCGGGTCTTCTGAATGAATATGATAATACTTTTTAGTGTTTTTCATAAACTCTTCAAAAGTAGGTCCAATCTTGTCAAATTCTGCACTTTTTGCCCAATCTTCCAAGATTTTATCTTGAGGAGTAGCCTCAAAATACTTCTTTAATTCTTCGAAAAAATTGTTCATAACTATTATTGTTTTTTGCTGAATAAAGGTAATTACCTCTTGTTACAGGTTGCAAAAGTACAATTAAATATAAAAAAAGATACAAATTAATATGTTAAAATTTAACTTTTAAACAAACATTTGTTGTAATAACCCTTTTTTATATTCTAGGGTGTCTTGTATTTGATTTGAAACTAATTCTATTTTTTCATCAATTGCTGAAAGAAAATTAGCGATTTTGGTTTGTTCTTTTAGACAAGGTAAATCAATTATTATTGAAGAAAAAGATTTAACCGAAATAGTAAACCTTGTACTTCCTGTTGCTAATCGCGAAATTTGACCTAAAACTTTTGTGTTGTTACAAAAATAATGTGAATATAAAATATCAATCTCAATATTTGGTCTAAATCTCATTAAATGATAACTATAAACACAATTATCTAAATCTTCGAAAATTACAACTGAATGACCAATATCATCAGGAGTTTCAGATGAAGGTGTAAATAAAATGTCGCCTTTTTTTAAATTACAAGAGTTTATTTGACTATCTTTTGCTGTTACAATTTGTAAGTGTACCTTAGTGTAATTATTTATGTTTTCGTGTCTATAAACATTCATATAATTAACTAAAAAAACTTCTTCTTCTTCATCTCTAGAAAGTTTGTCAATACTACTTGTTTGAAAAGTACCTATTTCTCCTAAACTCTTTTCTTGCCATTTCTCAAAATCATTACCATTATCATCTTTAAACCTTATTTCTTGGTTGAAGATTTTTTGCATAATGCCTTTTTTGTAGTCTTCTAAAAGTTCTTTTTTTTCTTTTAAAAAGTTTATTTTTTCATCAACGGAGGAAATGAAATTGGCTATTTTGGTTTGTTCTTCGAGTGATGGAAAATTAACAACTAAATCTTTTATTATTGAAAGATTTAAACCACCACGACCACCATCTCCAGTTGACAAACTTCTTAATTCATCGTATCTATTATCAAGATTATGATATAAAAAATCGCTATTAAAAAAATCATTATTAGGATATATTGCTCCAATAGATTGATTAATACATAATTTAACCATATTCATTGCAACTGTTCCTCTAGTTTTACCTTGACCTGCTAAACCAATTAATATTGAAAATTTAGGGATAAATTTTGTGCTTGATTTTTTTAAACCTAATTCTGTTATTCTATTTTTAACTTCAAATACTCTTTTAAGATTTAAATCTCCTGAATTCATCCAACGAATTGAACCATTCCAATAATCACTTATTAAAGTGCTTGGCGTACCACCAGCTGTAACATTTGTAACATCTCCTATATTTTTTTCTTCCCAATCTCCTTCAAACTCTGGAAATCTTAATTTTGGTTGTAATGTTTCCATATTAAAAAGGTGTTTTAATATTTAACTCTTTACAAAAAGAAGTAATAGTATTGTCAACTTCTTTCATTTTAGTATCTACAGATTGTAATTTATCTGCAATAGCATCAATATTAATTTCAATAGCTTCTTCAAAAGTATTTACATATCGAGGAATATTTAAATTATAATCATTTGCTTTTAATTCTTCAAGAGTAGCAATGCTTGAATATTTTTCAATCACTTCTCTGTTTTGATAGGTAGTAATAATTTTATCAATGTCCTGTTCTCTTAATACATTTTGATTTTTTACTTTTTCAAAATCGTTACTAGCATCAATGAATAAAATGTTTTCTGGAGTTTCTTTACATTTCTTTAAAACCAAAATACACGTTGGAATACTCGTGCCATAAAATAAGTTAGATGGCAAACCAATAATTGCATCAATGTAGTTTCTATCTTCGATTAAATATTTGCGAATATGACCTTCGGCTGCACCACGAAATAGCACCCCGTGAGGAGCAATACAAGCCATAATTCCGTTGTCTTCTAAATGATGAACCATATGTTGAATAAAAGCAAAATCGGCTTTTGTTCCTGGTGCTAATCTACCGTATTGAGAAAAACGATCATCATTAGAAAATAAAGGATTTGCAGACCACTTGGCAGAAAAAGGTGGGTTTGCTACAATAGCCTCGAATTTTAAATTAAGGTGTTGGGGCTTTTCTAAAGTATCTTCGTTTTTAATATCAAATTTATGATAATTGACATCGTGCAATATCATATTCATTCGACAAAGATTGTAGGTTGTACGGTTCATTTCTTGGCCATAAAACATACTTACTTCTTTTACTTGCTTGGCTATTCGTAGAAGTAACGAACCACTTCCAGATGTTGGGTCATAAGCTGATTTTAGTTTTGATTTACCAGTAGTAACAATTCTTGCTAAAATTGTGCTTACCTCTTGAGGGGTGTAAAACTCCCCTGCTTTTTGTCCTGCACCTGCTGCAAACTGCCCGATTAAATATTCGTAGGCATCGCCCAAAACATCGCCCTCGGTATTTTCTAAATCGAAATCAATTTCATCTAAAGCCGTTATTATTTTAACGATAACATCGTTACGGTCTTTTGTTGTTCTTCCTATTTTGGTTGAGTTTAAATCTATATCATAGAAAAGATTATCGAAGTCGTCTTGGCTCTCGGAACCCATTGTACTTTTTTCGATAGAGTTTAAAACATTGGCTAAGTCTTCAAGTATAAATGTGCTTTGAATTTGTTCTTCATCGTCTTCATTGATAACCTTTGCATTGCCTTTTTTAGCTATGTTTGTGAATAGTTCAGATGGTTTTAAGAAATAACCCAAAGCATCAACCGTTGCTTCTTTTAAGGCTTCTAAAATAGCTTTTCCATCAGTGCTGTTTTCGTCTATTTCATTAAATATAATTCCATCAGGTTTTAGAAATTCATTTGCTTTTTTTTCTAATTTCTCGGAAAGGTATTTGTAGAATATAAACCCAAGTATATAATCTTGAAATTGATTGGCTGATATTTTACCTCTTAAAATATTTGCTATTGCCCATAATTGGGTTTCTAGGAGTTTCTTTTGTTCGTCTGACATTGGTTATAATTGACTTGTTTTTGAATAATGGCTAAAGTAGTTATAAAGTGTAATACGATAATAAATAATTATATGATTTTTTTGTAGATACCTGTATCTGATTTTATAAGATATTTACCCAAGCAAGATTTTAGAAAATTATCGGTTGTTCGTTCTTTTATTTCAAATTGTTCTGCTAATTCTATGGCTTCTTTACGTTGAAATTCATCGGGCAATGCGTCGAAAAACCTCTTTTTATTTTCGCCTGATTTGAATGGTCCTTGCGCTCTTTGTTGTGGTAAGTTTTCGAACATTATTATACTATGGTGTAAATAGGTTTTTATTAATATTAATGCCGTTTCGAAATCAACATTTGAACAATAGATTTCTTTGAGATGATCGTTAGTATCAAATTTTCTGATTGCTGTAAATATCATACAAATACGATAAAGGATTATTCCTAAACGCTTGACTATACTTTGAGCATCATCACTAACGAATGTGCTTATTTGTTCTAAATATGCGCTAAAAATAGGGTTGAATTTGTCCCATTGTTCGTCTGTTAAGTGTAAAATCAAACTTTCTCTTTCGAAAAACTGAACCATTTTATAGACTTGGTTTGATTGTTTTTTGAAATAGTCTGTTAAATTAACAGGATTTCCTTTGGGGGATGGGTCTAACCAAACTGGATCAGTCTTGAAAACATAGAAAATAAAACGACTAAACAAACCATCTTCTGCTGATGCAATGATGTTAAAGACTTGCTTGGGCGTTCCTGATAAGGCAACTGAAAGTTGCGGCTCATTTACTTCGACAAATTCCGCATCCGTTTTACGGCTTACGGAAATTTTTTCGTGATGAAACGATTTACGAAGCATATCGGAATAAGAACCCCATTCCTTTTTAAAAGTTTGCCCTAAAGTATCGGCTTCTGTTTCGCAAATAATTCCTTTACCTTCATTACAATCTAAATGCTGAATTATTTTAGCATTAGATGTATTTGCTGGAATAAAAACTACTTTAAATCTAGGAGCCATTGGCATTGTTTGTCCTTCATCTAACTTTCCTTTAGCTTTTAGCATTTTATATGCTTCTAGATTTTCTTCGTATCGTTTTTTTTCATCAAATGAAGTCGCTAATGTTACATCGTGGTATTTGTCTGCTAAAGCTTTTGCAAATTTTAAAGCTCCTTTTCCTGAAGCTGCTGGAGCCAATATGAATGAAAACAAACTTGGGTAGATAATACTTCCGCTATATAATCCAGAAACATTAGGCAAGCATCCTGAAAGGATTGCTAATGCCCCTGTTAAAAAAGTGTCTCTTGCTCGTGG
>JBIKPL010000174.1:0-6329 GCA_044357485.1 Cytophagales bacterium | reverse complement strand
ACGTTTTTCTGAATAATCAAATCCTACCATTACCCCATCTACATAAAACTTTTGTGAGCCAATGGTCATCGGAGTGCCTGAACCAAAAGTGGTATTGCACGACAAATCCATTCTGTCTTTTATTTTATATATCCCTACCAAAGTAATGTTATGTAACTTATCAAATCTGGAAGGATACCATTGATCCATGCTTAATCCCGTTACTTTTCGCTCGGTTCTAGACAAGGTATAACTCAACCAACCGGTCAATCGGCCTTGTGTTTTTCTGAGGTAAAATTCCGCGCCATAAGCCCTTCCTTTGCCAGACAACACTTCTTTTTCTAAGGTATCATTGATTAATAAATTAGCATAAGGAATAAAATCAAGCTGATTGTCCAAAATCTTATAAAATCCTTCTACTGAAAATTCGTATTTATTTTCATTGAAATTCCTAAAATAGCCCAAAGCCATTTGATTGGCAATTTGAGGTTTGATGTTGTTTGAACTTGGTGTCCAGATATCTAGTGGAACAGAAGCGGCCGTATTGGAAAGTAAATGTATATACTGAGCATTTCTATTGTAAGATAATTTCAAAGAAGACACATCATTCAATTCGTATTTTGCCGAAAATCGTGGCTCAACATTAGGATAAGCCACCATTACTTCGCCACTTTTAAAGGTGTTTACGCCTATTACTTTTTTCGGATCTCTTAAGCTCGAAGGGGAATTAAAATCAAATGTAGATCCTGTTCCCAATAAGGTATAGTAAGAAAACCTCAAGCCATAATTCATCGAAAACCTGGCACCAATTTTTTGATCGTTGCCAACATATACCGCACTTTCTAAGGCATATTTATAGGGACGAACAATTTCGGGTTTGGGCACTCCTTTGCTTTTTACATTAATAGTGGCAGGTCTAAATTCATAATATATGGTTTGTGCACCAAACGTGAGGGTATTATTAGGATTGATAAAATAACTAAACTCATATTTCGCACTGTAATTGATCAAACGCGACTTCCAATTAAATACATCCACCGAATTGCCCAAGGTACCCAACTCGTAGTCGTAATTACTGTAAAATGCCGTAAAATTAGAAAACAACTTTTGCCCAAATACATGGTTCCAACGAAAAGTAGTGGTAGAATTTCCCCAATTAAAACCAAAAGCTGGCACCCCAAATTTATCTCGTCCCATATAGGTTGATAAAAATACTTGATTTTTATCATTGAGTTTATAATTGAGTTTGGTACTTAAATCGTAAAAATACAAGGATGATTTTTTCAAATCTTCATCCGGGGCAAAGGCTAAAAACAAATCGCCATAAGAACGTCGTCCGGCAATAATAAAAGACCCTTTACCTTTGTTAATTGGCCCTTCTAAGGCTAATCGACTAAAAATTAAGCCCACTCCACCGGTCGCCGAAAACCTTTTACTATTGCCTTCTTTCATTCTCACATCCAATACAGAAGACAAACGACCGCCATATTGTGCCGGCATTCCGCCTTTAAACAGTTTTACTTCTTTTACGGCATCTGGATTAAAGATCGAAAAAAAGCCAAATAAGTGAGATGAATTATAGACGGGCGCTTCATCTAGAAGCACTAAATTTTGATCAATCGCACCGCCTCTAACATTAAAACCTGAGGCCCCTTCCCCTACCGTCGATACGCCAGGCAACAAAATGATGCTTCTAATCACATCAACTTCACCTAACAAAGCAGGAATCTTTTTAATCGTATTGATGTCTAATTTATTGGTACTCATTTCGACATTGGCAATATTGTCGTTTTCTTTTTTGGCCGTTACGACCACTTCTTCGGTACTGATACTAATTTCGGCAAGTTCAATATCCATTTTTAAGTTGGACGTTAAACTTACTACTTTTTCAACTTTCACATAACCTAAATAGCTATACACCAAGGTATAGGTGCCTTCAGGTAAAGTAATGGCATAAAAGCCATATTCATTCACACTAGCACCTGCTTTAACTTCTTTCACCGTCACCGTGGCACCAATTAATCCTTCCCCATTGGCAATGTCTTTTACATTGCCATTGATGGTATACTTGGTTTGAGCAACAATTTCCCCAATGCATAATACAGAGAGCAATACAATATTTAGTATTTTTTTGAGCGACATAAATTATTTGAAATCAAAAAGATGGATATAGTAATCAATTTTACAACATATTTCGATTTCAAAATTATATAAAAAAGCTGACTATAAAAGTATATCCTGTATTCTTTATGACATTTATCGGTAAAACCCCTATTTATGGTGGCAAAAAATCTTGGTTTATATTTTATGCTTGATAAAAGGATAAGTTAAAAAAAATATGCAAATTTAAAGGCTATATTTTAACTGTGCTTTGAATACGTCTCACCCTACATGCTATACCTCTATTGGCAAAAGAATTATTGACCTTTTTGGGGCAATAATGCTGCTATTACTTTTCTCTCCACTGCTACTTTTGATTGCACTACTTTTGTATTTTGTGAATGGTGGACAAATATTATTTACCCAACAAAGACCAGGAAAAAATGGTCACTTATTTTGGATTTATAAATTCAAAACCATGCACGATAAACAAGATGCTGCCAATCAATTGTTACCCGATTTTCAACGACTACATGGGCTAGGGAAAATCATTAGAAAATATTCGATTGACGAATTACCGCAATTACTGAATGTATTGAAAGGTGAAATGAGTTTGATTGGCCCAAGACCATTATTGCCCGAATACCTTCCCTTGTATAATTCGCAACAAGCCAAAAGACATTTACAAAAACCAGGCATCACCGGATTGGCACAAGTGAAAGGTAGAAATCACTTGACTTGGAAACACAGCTTATTTTTCGACCAATGGTATACTAAAAACCTTTCTTTTGGCTTAGACTGTAAAATAGCCTTGCTTACCATTAAAATGGTTTTGAAAGCCAAAGCCATCAACGCCTCAAAAGACCTTACTCGCCCACCATTTAAAGGCGAATAAAAGATATGGTTTTTAATTCAATGATGCTTCCTAAAGTGCTGCCATCAAATATTGGTACATGGCCAACATTGCTTTGATATCGTCTTTATGAACCTTTTCATTCGGGGAATGCACAAAATCTTCTGCCGCCCCAATAAACATCCAATCAAATGGATAGGGTGACAACTGCAACTCTCTGCCGTCGCTGCTGCCACTTCCTTCTACTTCCAACTGAAAGGGAATTCCTGAGGTTTTGGCTAAAGCCACGATCTTATTAATAAAGCTTCTTCTAGGAATATTTCTATCTCTTAATGATAAGGCGACCCCTTTTCCATGACTAACGCCATCGGTTATCCAAGTGATATCGGCGACAAGTGCTTGGTGTACACCGTAATTTTCTGCAATAAATTTGGCTAAAAAAGGCACTGATCCTCCACCATGTTCTTCAAAACAAGAAAAACAAATAATACCATCTTCTAAGGTCTCCGCCAATTGCAATGCAGCCCAACATCCCAACCTATTGTCTAAATAACAAGACTGTACAAAATCATCGGTTTCTCTAAAATCACATTTAAAAACCAATTCGGTTCCTCTTTCAATTGCCCGCTGAAAATCGACTGAAAGGTAATTCGTTTTTTCATCATAAATCAATTTGGTTTCGATTACACCTTGCTCATCTTCCCCCACCAACTCAAAACCAGTTTCTGTTTCCGGCCCTCCAATAGGTACCAATTGGTTATCGTAACGCACCATAAATCCTATACTATCCATGTGGGCAAATACAGCCGTACGAGGCTTGCCAAACACAAGCACGATGCAATCTTGAAAACCATCGCCTTCAAACACTTGAGGACAAACTTTCCATGCTTGTTGATGAGATTGAATATAATTCAATACAAAATTTTTCATCGCCAATTCATTCCCCGAAGGGGCAACAATGCTGCATAATGTTTTCAATAATTCCATAAGCCCAAAGATAGGAACAGAAACGTAAAAAAGTTTGATTCTTTTTCTTAAAAATCTAATCAAAAAAATATAATAACCGTACTTTTGCCTAGGTTTGTGATTTTACAATGTAAAACCATAAAGATTACTATAAAAACAACACTGCTTATGAAAAAAACAGTTTTAGTATTGTATACCTTTTTAGTCAGCTTTACTTCCATTTATGCACAAGAAAGTACGGGGTCAGAGAAATGGCTTTTATTAGACCTCAACATTCAAGTAGAAACCAATGAGGCCATCAATGATTTATATAATTTTAAGTTTGATAAGGCCAAAGTTAAATTTGAAGACTTAAAGAAAAAATATCCCAATCACCCTATTGCTTATTTTTTATTGGGTTTAAGTGAATATTGGAAAATTTTACCCAATGAAAACAATACCGAATACGATGAAACTTTTCACCATTATTTAGACAGCACCATTACTTTGGCTGAAAAACTTTATGACGAGGACCCTACCAATTATGAAGCAGCCTTTTTCTTAACCGCCAGTTATGGTTTTAAAGGAAAACTATATGCCATTAGGCATAAATATATGATGGCAAGCAATGAAGGACGAAAAGCATTGAAATATTTAAAACTCGAAAAAAAGGCTACAGAGATGAGTCCAGAGTTTATGTTTGGAACAGCACTCTACAATTATTTCAGAGAAAAAATCTATGAAGACTATTTTTGGTTAAGACCATTGATTAAAATTTCGAGTTCTGAAAAAGGGGACAAAGAATTAGGCATTAAACAACTCAATGAAGTTGCGCTCAATGCCTTTTACACCCGCACAGAAGCGCAAGCCTACCTGTTAGACATTTACATCAATTACGAAAACAACCGAGACCAACAAGCCTTGCCCATTGCCAAATACCTGCACGAAACCTATCCAGACAACCCCTATTTTCAAAAATATTATGGCAAACTCTGCTCTAAACTTGGCCATACGACCACTACCGAAAAAGTCGCCATTGATTTTATAGACAAGTATAATAAGCATTATTTGGGTTATGAAGACGTAGGGCTAAGGTCAGCAAGTTTCTATTTAGGCACCATTTTAAAAAACAATTATGGTCAATTTGAAAAAGCGAAACAACACCTGATTACCTGTGTAAATGTTAGCGAAAAACTCAAAAGAACTTCAGGTTACTATATCTATTCATTAGAAGCTTTGGTTGACATTTGCGATAGCCAAAAAGACTACAAGCAAGCCATTGCTTATTGTCATAAAATTATTAAAAATGGCGACAAAGATTTGGGCAATGAAAGTGAATCTATTAAGAATGCGAAAATCTATTTAAAAAACATCAAGGCAAAAGAAAAAGCAGCAAAAGCAAATCAATAAATATTGAATCTCACTAGCCATCTTGAACACTGTGCACGGCTGAACGCATTGGTGAAGTTGTACCAAGGGATTATTGAGGGAAAAACGCTACCCGAAAACACATTTATAGGTAGTTCAGCGCTACTTTATTCAACCGTACTTTAGTATTTTTTTTGTTTTCAATTTGTGTAATCCTATTTCAGGACAAGAAATAGTAAAAAGCTCCAAGTTTACATGTCAAACCGCCTAATGCATAACTTGTATTAGTGGCAATTAAAATTTTATGGAGTATTCTAAGTTGGCAATAAAACTTCTTGTCAAACCGTCTGGTCGAGCAATTCTAACAATAAATGGCATTCCCAAATTAAGTTGAAAATTATTTTTACTGTTTATTGCATACTCTAAGTAAGCGGTCCCATTTAATGTAAGTCCTTGTGAACCTATTAATTCTTTTTTAACATTGAATTCATCCATGTACTTATCGTTCGTCAAGTGATAGATTGGTAAAATACTTGGTGTCAATTTAAGTTTAGAAGCAATATTTATAGGATATGATACGCGCAGCAAAATATCGCCACTCCTTTCGAATTTATTGGTTGATTGAAATGAACTCAGTTCAACATTGTCTTGATAATTTGTAGCAATAAATTGATTATTATTTTGTGTCAATGGTTGTTGAATGGCAACTACAATTTGAATTTTCTTGATTTCATACCCAATTCCAAATATTAAATCCCAAGTCCCTAAACTTGCCTGATAGTCCATCGGAAGTGGACTATTGTTATGTTTTTTACTTGCGTCAGATAATGGGATTTTTGTACCAAGTGTAAAGTTTAATTTTTCACTTGCTTTATAATTGGTGTTAAAAAAAATATCTGAAAACCCTAAAGTATTTATTCCGTTTCCATTTTGAGCAAGCGTTGTCAATTTTGCATCAAGTCCAAACCTATTATTTAATTGTCTATTATACTCCAAGTAAGTACCATAAACAGAAATTGCATTATCTGCTTTCCCAAAATTCCACCCCACTTTTAATTGGTTGTTTACACGTTTAACACTATCT
>JBIKPL010000173.1:0-6336 GCA_044357485.1 Cytophagales bacterium | reverse complement strand
TTGGTACCTATGCTTGCCACAATTTTTTCAAAATCAACTTCTGCGCTTTTGTACTGTTTGTCAATGACTTCAAAAGCATGGGTGGCATTTTTAAACCAAATAATGGTGTTTTCAGGCAAAAAATGCAAGATAGATTCTCTGGTTTCTTTTAATAGTTTTGTTTGTACATTGGGGATGATAGAAATAAACTGTTTGTGTTCAATCGACAACTGTGTGTCGGGATTGAAAGTTCTGATGCTTTCAATTTCATTGCCAAACAATTCTATACGATAAGGCAATTCGTTGGCGTAAGAAAAGATATCTATAATTCCGCCCCTGATGGCATATTGACCAGGTTCAAAGACAAAGTCGGCTTTTTCGAAATCGTATTCATACAAGAGTTCACTTAAAAAAGTGGTATCTACTTTTTCACCCACCTTTGCCCCAAAAGTGTTGGCGACCAACGATTGTTTGTTGATTACTTTTTCACTTAAAGCATCAGGATAGGTTACAATGATAATGCCTGCACTGGAGTTTTGGTTTAAGCGATTGAGTACTTCGGCGCGCATGAGAATGTTGGCATTCTCGGTTTCTTCAAATTGGTAAGGTTTTTTATACGAAGTAGGGAAAAGTAATAGGTCTTTTTGTTCTCCTAAACCTTGCAAATCATTGATAAAATAATCGGCTTCGTCTTTGTCATGTAAAATAAAAAATTGATTTTTAGTAGCGTTTATACTAATCGTCATTGCCAAAATGGCATCTAAACTGCCGCTCAAACCATGAATTTGCACATTTTTTCCTGGTTCTTTTAGGAGATTTTCCAAGAGGCTGGTTTGCACATCATTGGTGTATTGGGCAATATAATCTTTAACTTTCACTTGGCTGATTTACTTTATGGAGTAAAGGTAAGTGTAATGTTTTGAGAATTTATATAGATATTCAATAAATCATTGCAATGCCTATGTTTGCTTATTTCAACAAGTGTTTTAATGCCAAAGATAAATCAGGAAATTTAAACTTAAAGCCTGCATTTATAATTTTTCTAGCGCTTACTTTGTTGCCTCCCAGTACGATTTCAGACATTTCACCCATTATAAATTGTAAAATAAAAGCAGGAACTTTAGGCATAAATAAAGGCTTGTGAAGTTTTCTGGCAATGGTTTGCATCATTTCTGTGTTGGCCACCGGGCGTGGTGCTGTGGCATTGTATACGCCATGTATCTCGGCATTCCCAATGGCAAAATTAAATATACTACATAAGTCGTCGATATGGATCCAAGACATCATTTGATCTCCGGTTCCTAAAGGTGATCCCATCCAATATTTAATGGGTTTTATTAATTGTGGCAAAGCGCCACCTTCTTTGGCCAATACAATCCCAATTCTAAATATACAAGTTCTAATGCCTAAATGAGAAACTTTATTGACTTCATCTTCCCATTTTTGTGCCACTTCCGCCAAAAAACCATTGCCCGCCGGACTTTGTTCGTGCATGGTTTCAAAGCCTGTGTTGATGCCATAAATGCCTATGGCTGAGGCCGAAATAAAGGCTTCGACATGGTGTTTAAAAGAAGTTAAGGTATTGACCAATAATTTTGTGGATAAAACCCTGCTGGCAATAATTTCTTTTTTTCGCTTTGTTGACCAATGTCCTTTTACCACACTTTCACCCGCTAAATGGATAATTACGTCTGCAAATTGAATGGCTTCAGGATCAATGGTTTGTTTGTAAATATTCCATCTAAAAACTTTAATTTTAGGATTTTGATGATAAGGTTTATCCCTAGTTAAATGCGCCACTTCATGTCCTTGGGCAAGTAAAAGGTTGCTAAGTTTGCTGCCAACTAATCCAGAACCGCCTGTAATTAATATTCTTTTCATGTGAAAATGTGTTCGTTAGCATTAATACTCCTTTAACGACTAATATGTTATCATTATTTTCAGATAATTTTAGGCTTAAATTATTATATTTGAAATCGAAACAAAAAAGACACCTATTTTAAAGACATAAATTGGACACTAACATGGATAAAAAAGTTGTTTTACTTATTCTAGATGGTTGGGGCTTAGCCACTAACCCAAAAGTTTCAGCCATTGATGCGGCGAATACGCCTTTTATTGATAGTTTATATGTCGATTATCCACATAGTAAATTAGAAGCATCAGGTTTAGCGGTGGGTTTACCGGAAGGTCAAATGGGTAATTCAGAAGTTGGCCACATGAACATTGGCGCAGGAAGAATTGTATACCAAGATTTGGTTAAAATTAACCTTGCGGTAAAAGACCATACCCTAGACCAAGAAAAAACACTTTTAGACGCTTTTGAATACGCCAAGACAAACAATAAGAAAGTTCACCTTATTGGCTTGGTGTCTGATGGTGGAGTGCACTCTCATATTGAACATTTAAAAGGCTTGACCACGATTGCTCAAAAAAACCAGGTCGATAATTTATTTGTGCATGTATTTACAGATGGCCGTGACACGGATCCTAAAGGAGGTTTACGTTATGTGAAAGATTTGCAACAACATCTAGACCACACCACGGGTAAAATAGCGTCAGTTATTGGACGTTATTATGCCATGGACAGGGATAATCGTTGGGAACGTGTAAAATTAGCCTATGATTTAATGGTGAAAGGCGTTGGTACTAAAGCTACAAATGCCATTGAAGCCATTGAAGCCTCTTACGCTGATAATGTAACCGATGAATTTATAAACCCTGTTTGTATCACCGATGCGAATCAAAAGCCTTTGGCATTGATTGCAGAAGGAGATGTAGTTTTGTGCTTTAATTACCGTACTGACCGCGGCAGGGAAATTACCTTAGCCCTTTCTCAAAAAGATTTCCCTGAACAAAACATGCACAAGTTAAACTTGTATTATGTTACCCTTACCAATTATGACAATACTTTTAACAACGTAAAAGTTATTTTTGATAAAGATAACCTAAACAATACGCTAGGGGAAGTGCTTGCGAAGGCAGGTAAAAAACAAATTAGAATTGCAGAAACAGAAAAATATCCACACGTTACCTTTTTCTTTTCTGGTGGTAGAGAACAACCATTTGAAGGAGAAACACGCTTATTATGTCCCTCTCCTAAAGTGGCGACCTATGATTTGCAACCAGAAATGAGTGCCAATGATATTAAAAACAAAATTATACCAGAATTGAAAAAAGGCGAGGTTGATTTTGTATGTTTGAACTTTGCAAATCCTGATATGGTTGGTCACACGGGCGTGTTTTCTGCTGCTGTAAAAGCATGTGAAACCGTTGATGCTTGCGCACAAGAGGTGGTTACCACTGGCCTAGCCAATGGATATACCTTTATTATCATTGCCGATCATGGCAATTCCGATTGCATGATTAACGAAGATGGCACCCCTAATACCGCGCATACGACAAGTCTAGTGCCTTGTATATTAGTGGATAAGCATTACAACAAAAGAATTCATGATGGTAAATTGGGTGATCTTGCCCCAACCATTCTTGCATTAATAGGCGTGGAGAAACCAGCTGAAATGACTGGTGTCTCATTGCTATAAAGCAACAATTATTATCGTTGCTTTGTATTTAAAATTAAATTCAATAATAATTCAATAATATCTATTAAAACAATACAATTTAAAAATGGAAAATTTTAATCCTTGGCATAAAGTTTCGTTCGGTAAAAATGCCCCTCAAGAAGTTACTGCAATCATCGAAATTCCTAAAGGCAGCAAAGCAAAATATGAATTAGACAAAGAAAGCGGCATGCTTATTTTAGATAGAGTGCTTTTTTCTGCTGTTCATTATCCTGCAAATTATGGTTTCATCCCTCAAACACTTTGTGATGACCATGATCCTTTAGATATTTTGGTGCTTTGCTCTGTGGATGTACAACCACTTTGTTTAATTGAAGCCAAAGTAATTGGTGTCATGAGAATGGTTGATAATGGCGAAGCGGATGATAAAATTATTGCCGTTGCCAAAAATGATATGTCTGTAAACCATATCGATAACATCGAAGAATTGCCTTCTCATATTTTAGCAGAAGTACGTCATTTCTTTGAAGACTATAAAAAATTAGAAAAGAAAGAAGTGATTGTAGAAGATTTCTTCGGTAAAGATGAAGCAATGCGTATTATCAATGAAAGCATTGATCTTTACAATGCCAAATACAGAAAATAATAATATGAATGTATTACCTCTGACATGTGGTCAGAGGCAATACATTTAGTAGGTAATTTTAAAACTATATTTTGTAAAAAACAGTACAAGTAATATAAATTGAGATTACACTTTCTACGATATCAACAAAACCTTGACGAATTCACTTTTGAAGGTCGAAACAAAAGCTATGGCGCTTATGTGTTAAGGAAAGCATATCTTAAAAGAATTTCTTTTGCCTTGTATGTGGTTTGTATCAGTGCCATTTTAGCCACTATTTTAATAAAAGTTTATTTTTATTCCGCCGAAGAAGAAAGCCAAAGAAAAATTGATTTATCTCAATATGAAGGTTTTGACTTAAGACTTCAACAAAATATTTTGCCTGCATTACCCAAGGGGATTGCCCCTAAACCTAAAAACGAAGAAAAGCCTAAAACACCTCCTAAAGAAACCCCAAAAGAGGTTGTGAAAGAACAGGTTCAAAAAACAAGCAAAGTAGATTATACCAAAATTACGAATACAAAAATTGAAACGGTTAAAGTGGATACTTTAGCTAAAAATGGATTAAGCAAAGCCGACAGTACTGCCGCCGCAAATGCCGCAGAATCTAAAAGGGCCGACTCTCTGAAAGGCCTCAATGGTACAGGGAAAAATAACATGATGCTCAACAATAGGCTTGGAGGAAAAGAAGAATTTATTGCTTGGGTACAACAAAATTTTGTATATCCCAAAACCAATAGGTTGCAATTTGATTGCACCATTTATGTAAGCTTCTGTATCAATGCCGACGGTACACTGACGGATGTTAAAATCACCAAAGAGGTGTCAAATAAAGAGTACAACATTGAATTGTTAAGGGTGGTAAAATCGTCCCCTATTTGGAAAGTAAATGCGATGGCCAGCAATACGCCTTGTGTATTTCAACAATACCCTATTAAAATACATGCTACTCCTCAAAAATAACAATTAACTTTTTTCTCAATTTTTGTTTTCAGCAAGCTTAAAACACTTGAACTATCGTTTTTCTCTAAAAATCTTGTGGGTTTAATGCCTGCTCGCCCCCTAGTTTGAGCGGCTGTTTTTCAACAAATTTACGCATAATCTCTACCCATGTACTGCACTTATTCCGTTGCGTTGGTATAATGAAAATGTGTGATTACCAATTCAATGGCCAAGCTCATTGCCTTATTGATAGGGTAAATTTTGCTACTCAAATTGTCATCAATGGCGGCTAATTGGGTGTAATAATTGGCTGCCATTGGAACTTGATGTTGTTTTTTTACCTCCAAGATGACGTCACTTAAGGCTGCTGGAAATGTTGATTTAATGTCTTTGCAGGCTATTAAAGTCGGGGTGCCAAGTTTGTCTCTACTAAACGAAAACCCAAATAGCCTACATACCAATGGGCGAAATGTATACGAAGCACAAGCACCCAGGTTGGTTTTGGAATTGCTAGGTTGATACAAAAAACATAACGAAGAAGTATGGACTAATAAATGCGCATAGATTGCTTCCGCTGTATTGGCCTTATACACATGAAAGGCAAATGGAAGGCATTCTAATATCGTCGCCTCTATATAAGGAGATTGACAACATTTTGAACAGCCTGTTAAGCATGAATACTTCGCTTGCGATTGGAAACTTGCTAAATCCTTATCCAATGCTAGATAAAAATGCTGCACTTTAAGTGCTAAACTTTCAAGGTGTGACAAATGAATGTAAAATTAAAATGAAAATTATACCGAATGTGTATTCGGATCTTGTATCGTCAAAAAAGAAACTTATGATTGCAATGAAAACAGATAAGAATTCCTTAAAACAAAGGCCTATAAGCTTTTACTTATAGGTATTTCTGATTCATTCGTGCAGCGGAAACAGTACTCGAACCTGTGTTCGCCACGGCGAATAGGAGCCTATTTACTAGTTTAGTTCATGTACTATTGATTCTTTAGGAGAAAAATATAAACATAAAAAAAGAGGTCAACAATTGTTAACCTCTTTGTAGCGGGAACAGGACTCGAACCTGTGACCTTCGGGTTATGAGCCCGACGAGCTACCTACTGCTCCATCCCGCGATGTATCTTTTTGATTTATTTTGTAAATCTTTATTTCTTAATCGGGATACAAAGGTAGAAAAAGATTTCATTAATACAAGCTATTGAAATAAAAATATATTTATGGTAGTGATTAATTTCTTTTTTGAATTTA
>JBIKPL010000172.1:0-6404 GCA_044357485.1 Cytophagales bacterium | reverse complement strand
AGGGGGGTAGTTTTTTGTCTATGGTCGGCACAACGCCCATTCCATTTGGGTTACAAAAAAATACCTATGGCAATTATTTTGTATATATTCCTGCTGAGATATTGAAAAGACTTCCTGCCGACAGAAGTAGGGTTTGGCTTAACTTTTATGCTAGTGCAGGCCAACATAATGCCACAAAACTGGTTATAGATTATAGGCAAGAATTTGATCCTGGATGTCCTCCGCCATTAGACCCAAATACACCTATTTCTCCAGAATGTAAAATAAGAGTCGTAAGACTTGGAAAACAAGGGTCATTTACTTTAAATCCAGGCACAGATTGGCAGATGTACAGTTATAATATGAACCAATTAGAGATTTTGGATACCCCTTTTGATGCTAATAAAGCTGCAATAATGGTATTAACGGTGGTGCAATCTGGAGGATTTAGTCCAACAGAATTTGACATCGACTTTGTAAATTTCACTATTGATGAACCATTTTTGGGGAACGAAAAGTAAAATGCAGCGTTATTAAAAACAGGCAGGTCTCGATTCTATCGAGACCTGCTTGTTTTAGGGCCATCCTGATATTGAAATCCTTATTTTATCCGTTGCCAATAAGTTTCTAAAGTAATATGTTCCTTTACCCTGAAAGTCGATTTTTTAATTTCTTGTGAAATATTGGCTATTCTATCTTTTGTTTGAGGGTGCGTACTAACCATTTCAAAAACTTTATGTTTCGCTACATCAGGTGATGCCTCTTCTAATCGGTGAAATAAATGAATCATCCCTTTAGGGTCAATATTACTTTGAAACAATAATTTTAATCCTTCTGCATCTGCTTCTTTTTCCATTCCCCTTGAAAAATGAAGGTTTTTAAGCATATCAGCATTTTGAGCTAAAATGGCTACTATGCCATTTACATCACTTAATATGACGGACAAAAACAAATAGGAGCTAAGTTGACGACAAACACTTTTTAAGGAATGTTTGAATTTTAAATGTGCATATTCATGTGCTAATAAAGCCGCTAATTCCTCTTTCGATTGCATTTTAGCAATGATGCCTTCATAAACAAAAATGTGTCCGCCAGGAACGGCAAAAGCATTTACAGTTTTGTCTTTGATGACTACAATTTTAATTTTATGTTCAGGATTAAAATCTAAGGCCTTAAAAAACAAGTTTATTTGCTTAGATTTTATGGTATCAATAGTCGAAAAAGCCAATACTTGTTTTACAGTGGCATCCCCAAGTTCTTCTTCAAATTTATAAGGCAAGTTTGCTGCCGCTTGTTCGGCAATGGTTGGCAAAATAAAATAATAAATCAATGTTAACAATGTTGCCAAAATACCTCCACCAATAATGACCATTTTGAATGGTTTGGTTTTTAGTGAATTGTAATTCGATTTTGTAAAAGCAAAATCCTTAAAATGTGCTTGAATGGCTTCATTCGTTTCTTTTTGATTGATTTCTAGCACTTGATAAGGAAAGTTGCCATATTTTAAAGTAGCATGCTCAGGAGCATTAAAATCACTTTGATGAATTAAATTCGCCTCCCATATCACCATTTTTTCGATGCCATCTTGGTCAATGAAAGTGATGCATAGCGCATGGTCATGAAGTACAATTGCTGCTTCATGCCCTAGCGATGATTTCCCATCATAATATTTAACCTTAGCTGTCATTTTGCTTTCATTTTAAAAAATAATAAACCATGTTACACTAGCCCAATATCCAACATATCCGACAAATCATCTCCGGTAGCGTTGGTATATTCTTCTTCCGTTTGGATAATGACATCTGCATCAAAAATATCCGCTATTTCAATATTTTCAAGAATAAAACGAATATACCTAACCATTACCCACGAATAACCTAAACCTAGGGTACACACCAATATCAAAATATTAACAAACGATTGTCGAAACAACTTTCCTCCTGTAATATGAGAGTGTACATAGGCAACATTTTCACCTTGCACGATACGTATATTATCGAAATAAAAATTAGTCATATCTGCCTTATACCAAGGATAATATATTCCTAAAGTGAAAAAACAAAACAAGATACCAAATAGTTTTTGAAAGAATATCCATTCTCCTTTTCCTTTAAAGTAAAAAGTAACATTGCCCATTCTAATATGGTCAAATACATATCTTCTGATATCATTTTCAAGCCAAGTCCAATAAATACCGAAGGTAATCAGGGTAAAAAAATAGCCTTTAAAGCACAATATCGCTAATTCTTTTAAATCACCTCTATATCCAAAATGGATACCTCTCCAAGAAGTTCTTGATAATCGGTATTTTAATACCCCATGCACTGCAATGGGAATTAAAAACATAAAACCAACATAAAATATGGCACTGCCGACCAGTGCATAGGTGGCCCCAAAATGTCCCAAACCATACAATGAACCATACAATAAGATTAAAATGAAGACAAGTTTTATAAATCCTTTCAACATTTCATTTCCGGTACCATGAAACATAAACCTACTTCCTGCAAATTCCGTTTCTTGGTAAATATATTTAAAATTAGCAGCCCTTGCCCAAGGATAATAGATTCCTAACGTGACTATGGTTAAAATAGCATTGATAATTTGAATGCCAAATAGTTTAGCGCCATCACCATGAAAGCTAAGCGCATTTTTGTTTTCCATTTAAGTTTAAATTTTTAAAATAATAAGCAATAAATATAATGTGTAAAATAACAATACGGCAATACTGACAACACCTTTAATTATGGTGTAAAATGTACACCCATTTTTGTGGCCAATGCTTGTAAATCTTCCACAACAGGTGTAAGTAACGGAATGCCTTGTAATAATCTTTCGGTTTGCATCTCTCTTTCTGGATCTCCAGGAATGAGTACTTTCGCTTGCCCTACTACCGTTTTAGCATTTCTGAAACTTGCAATCCAATTGTCCATGTGTACCTTAAATTCATCTGCAGGGCGGAAAGCATCAATTCTAAAAGCACCAAAGAAATGCCCAATGCCTTCGCCAACAGGATTTGCGGGTAATGGCAAAAAGCTTACAAAAGGTGGTACCCAAGGACCATAATTAGCCCCTGAGAAAACCGCAGAAAATATATCGACGATGGAACCAAGGCAATATCCTTTGTGGCTCCCATGTTCACGATCTCCTCCGAGCGGAAGCAAAGCGCCTCCTTTTTTTAACGCATGTACATCTGGCGTGGTTTGTCCATCTTCGTCTTGGATCCAACCTAAAGGGGCATCTAAATTTTTACGTTGTAATATTTCTAATTTGCCATTGGCTGCTGTAGTAGTGGCAAAATCAGCTACAAATGCAGGCTGATGTAATGCGGGTATGGCTACAGCAATTGGATTGGTACCCAACATTCGGTCGACAGAAAATGTTGGCGCCACCAGCGGACTGGCATTGGTCATGGCAATACCAATCATGTCGTTGTCTAAAGCCATCATGGCATGGTAACCCGCAATTCCAAAATGGTTGGAATTTTTTACCGCCACCCAACCACTTCCCGCTACTTTTGCTTTGTCTATGGCAATTTGCATGGCTTGAGGAGCAACGACTAATCCTAAACCTGCATCGCCATCAACAGTAGCTGTACTTGGTGTTTCATGAATTATTTTTACCGTTGGATTGGCGTTAATTCTTGACGACTCCCACAGTCGTACATAGCCCGAAAGTCTTGCAATGCCATGAGAATCAACACCTCTTAAATCTGCTGACAGTAAAACCTTAGCCGCCAAAGCAGCATCTATAGGGTTTGATCCCATCTTTATAAATACTTGTTCAGCAAAATCTTTCAGGTAAGAATACTTATACATGGTATAAATGCGTTAATTTGAGTGTACGAATTACAAATTTATTTACTTTTGTACAAGAAACAAGCTATTGAGTACTTGGTTCAAAAGCAAGGCATTGAAAAGGAAGCAAACAAAATACGATTCGATAAAATTTTAAACCCAATAACCAACATGAATATGAAACAATCTTTTCTTATCATTATCGCTTTGTTTGTATCATTCTTTAGCAATGGGCAAGATCAAAAGCAAATTGACTCAGATATTAAACAAGTGACGGTTTTCCAAAACAAAGCTCAAATTGTGAATACGGCAACGGCAACTGTAGAGTCAGGTATAACAGCCCTTACCATTGCTGGTTTATCGCAATTTGTAGAGCAAAATAGTATTCAAGTTACCGGGAAAGGAGATTTTGTGATTTTAGGCGTTAAACAAAAAGTGAATTACATTCAGCAAGCTAAAAAATCACCAGAATACATTGCCCTAGAAGATACGACCGAAAAAATTAAATTAGCCCTTGAACATTTAAAAGACAAAGCACATATTCTTGCCAAAGAAGAAGACATGATTTTGGCTAACCAACAGGTTGGAGGGAAAGAAAAATCGCTTACGGCAGATGAATTTGAAGAATACCTTGATTTGTTTAGAGATAGGTTAACCGAAATCAGAACTTTTAGGTCTAAAACCCAAAGAGAATTGTTGAAAAAAGAAGAGTTGTACAATCATTTCAAAAACCAACTTGAATCTATTCGATCTCAACAAGACAAACCAAGTACCGAAGTTACCATTACGGTTTCTGCTAAAAGCAGGACTACGATAGGCTTAGAACTTTCATATTTAGTCGGAAACACAGGCTGGACCCCCATTTATGACTTGAGAAGCAAAAACACGACTTCAGCTATGCAGCTGATTTATAAAGCCAATGTTTATCAAAATACAGGGGTAGATTGGGAAAGAGTAAAAATAAAATTGTCGACAGGTAATCCTAGTGTAGGCGGTGTTAAACCTGAACTTTATACTTGGAATTTAGCGATTCAAGAAGAAATCCAAAAAAAATCAAAAGGCTGGGGGCGTTCAGAACGTTCCGCTTACGATGGCATCAATACCATGGAATTAAAAGCAATTCAAAAGGCTGAAATAATGGAAGCAGGGTCTATGGCCAATGAGGTAAGTGTAATTGAAAATAGCATGAGTATTGAATTTGATATTCCTGTACCGTATTCTGTTCCTTCTGATGGCAATTACGTGTTGATGGATGTGCAAACTTTTCAAATACCTGTAGTGTATAAACATTATACTACACCAAAACTTGATAATGGCGTATTTCTTACCGCCTTGCTTACCAATTGGGAACAGTATAATTTAATTCCTGGCAACGCCAATGTGTATTTTGAAGGTACTTTTGTAGGGGAAACGTATTTAGATTTACTCAATACTGAAGATACCTTATTGGTTTCTTTGGGACGAGATAAGAAAGTAATTGTGAAACGTGAAACCATCAAAGATTTTACCAGTAAAAAATTAATTGGCAGTAACCGTAAGGTAGAATATGCTTATGAAATTGAGGCAAGAAATGTTAAAAAAGACACCATTGCTTTAGTTGTCGAAGACCAAATTCCTGTGTCTTCAAACAATGAAATAGAAGTAGAAGTGGTAGATTTGGGTGGTGCCGAGCTGAACAAAGAAACAGGAAAACTTACATGGAGAATTAATTTAGCAAGCACAGAATCGAAAAAAACAATTTTTAGGTTTATTGTAAAATACCCTAAAGGGAAAAACATTATTGGTCTTTAATACCATAGCCTCCTTAAATTTAAACTTTGAGGAGGCTATAGTATCTTTTAAATCAGTATTGTTAAACAAAATTAGTGCATCACTTTATTGCAATAAATTCAAATACCCTTGCATTGAAACCTCTAAATAAACGAACACATTTCTAAAATCAATAATTAAACTATTTTTCAACAAGCCCTATATACTTTTTAGCATCTATAACAAATGATTATAATAGGGTGACGTATCATCATTCGTTAGCAAAGCAGTATGCCGAAAGCACAATGTTGTTGTAACAAAGGAAATATATGCCGATAAAATTAAAAAAACACAATAAATCATAGGTCTTTTTTGTTTTTTATATAGTTTTGTAGTTAGGTCTAATGAAAGCTAAGAACCACATATCTCCTTCTATGGGTAAAATTGCAATGGCAATGCTATTGTTGTGCTCATTGATGGCAACTGTTTTGTTGCCATCACAAGGCCATGTGCTCAAAGCAGAAAAACAAAATACCAAGGCACCCATTAGCCATCACATACATGCAAGCAATAATTTAGCAGCTGTAATTCCTTCTTTAAACGTTCCTTTTTTTGCTATTCAGCCTGATTTTTTAAAACCATTTGAATCAATCGCTTTACCGCTGTTATTCGAAATTCAACCTACTCCATTTTACAATAGTTATTTCATTCACCTATTGTGCCATTTTATTTCACCAAGAGCACCGTAGCCCTTTAACGTTTTCAATTCAGGGACAAGCGTATTGTACTTTGCCGAACAAAGCAAAAACAATATTCTATATGCCATTTATTTATTCTCTACAAACCAATACCTTAAATTAAAACAATGAAAAACAAATC
>JBIKPL010000021.1:0-17491 GCA_044357485.1 Cytophagales bacterium | reverse complement strand
GTGACAATAAATTGAGCTTGGCAATACTCGGCAAATCGGCCAGGTCTATTCCTCCGCTCAAAAACAAAGGTTTTGAACCATTGTATTGTGTCAGTAACTCCCAATTAAACTTCACCCCATTTCCGCCATGCGCTTTTCCTTTGGTATCAAAAAGAAAATAATCACTCACGGTTTCATAAGGCATGGTGGTTTTGAAATCAAAATCATCATCTACCGAAAATACTTTGATGACTTTAATGCCTGTGTTTTTTAACTGTTCACAAAGTGCCGTACTTTCATGGCCATGCAACTGCACCGCTTGTAAATTAAACTGTTGAATTTTAGCAATAATATAATCATAATCAGCATCCACAAAAACCCCTACTTTAGCAATGGCAGGGTCAAAAAGCGGCATTTGAAACGTTTCTCCAATATCTCTTTTTGAAGGCGCGTAACAAATAAACCCAAGGTAATGAGGCCCAATGGCGGCGATGTCAAGGATGTTTTTATGGTCTCTCATGCCACAAACTTTCAACTTTAAACTTTTAAAAAGCTGGGTGTTGATGGTTTGTAATAGGGTGTTTTCATTTAACAAATCTGCTTCTTCTAATCTTATGTAACGTATCCCTACATCTTTGATGGTATTTTCTCTTTTCCACGCCACCCAATACGCGTCGGGATGATCGTGGTGGTAAGTGACAATATCAAAAGCGATGAGATGCGACGCGGAAAAAAAAGTCACAATTTCTTCCCCGATAATAAACTGATGTTGTACATCAGGCAACAGGTTCATTAACACCTTCAAGCACCTATTTTCAAAAATAGAGGCATACATTCTTAGCTCATTTGCAAGTTGTTGAAGCATAGCTTTGTGTTTATTCTTCTCTTTGCTTTTTAATATTTTCTAATGCTTGAATGTCAATCAAATCTTTAGGACGGGCTGCCAATCGCTTTGCTTCAATCAATTCATTAATATGTAAAAACCTGATTTTTAATTGATAAATCTCTGCAATGGAAGCATTTTCAAACGACTTTTCAAATGACTGTTGAGGAAATCCTTTTAAGTAAGTCATGATGTCTAATGCTATTCCAGAAAACAAGTTTATGGTCGACCATCCAGGAGCAAAATCCATTGTTTCAATCATTTCAAAATTCAATTCTTCAACCTCTTCTAAAGCAGTTCTAAGTTTTTTCCTGTTTTCAATGGAGTCTGAAATCCAGATGTCACAATCGTCCGTTGTTCTAGAGAAGCCATGTAAATTGGTTGCAAATCCACCCACCATGATATACCTTACTTGGTGCTTTTCAAAGCTTTTCCACAAAGCCAAGAGCTCTTCATCTAGAATATCCATGTTATTTTTTATGCGTTATTTTAGCGGATTTCAACATTTTATCAATTCTAATTAACTTCATCAGCATTTCAAACCTCTGTTCATAAATATTGAGGTCTTTGTTGCCTTTGATTTTAAGAATTGATGTAGTTTTCATATTACAATTTATTGATAAATGTTTGAATTGACACCAATGGATCAGCGGTTTGCATAAACGCTTCTCCCATTAAGAACCCTTTAAACCCATGACCGCTCAATTGATGAATTACATCAGGTGTGCTGATGCCACTTTCAGAAATTTTCACAAACTGGCTTGGGATATAATCAGCCGTTTCAATAGAGATATTGATGTCTACTTTGAAATCTTTCAGGTTACGGTTGTTAACCCCCACCACATCGATGTATTCGCTCAGGTTTCCATCTAACTCTTCTTTTTCACGCACTTCCAACAAGGTTTCTAAACCCAATGACTTGGCAAACTTGGCCAGCCTGTTCAACAATACCGTGTCAATGCCGGCGGCAATCAATAAAATTACATCAGCGCCATTGGCCTTGGCTTCCAAGATTTGGTATTCGTCTACCATAAAATCTTTGCGCAACAAAGGCACCTGGTTATGGGCACGCGCAGCCATTAAATCATTTAAGGTGCCGCCAAAATAAACTTCATCGGTCAACACCGACAAACCCGCAGCGCCTGCTTTTACATACCCTTGGGTAATTTCCTCTACTGATAATTGCCCGATAAACTGTCCTTTAGAGGGTGATTTACGCTTAAACTCCGCAATAATTCCAAAGTGTTGGCTCTCAAGCAAGGCTTGTTTCAGTGAAATTACTTTTCGTTCGAATAAGGGTGATTTTTCCAAATCAGCGGTCGTTGTAATGGCTTTTCTTTTGGCCACTTCGCCATATTTCGATTGAATGATTTCTTCTAGAATGTTCATTGATATATTTTAAATCAATTAAAGTTTACGCTTTATGGGGTTTTGACGGGTATCATAAAAGTTAAGGAGTACAATTTTAGTCTTCTTAACTTGGTAAAATAAGGTGATTTGTTTCACAAGTACAAAAGCCCTTACATGTAATGCTGATCTTTCAAGGCTACCTATTTCGGGGTATGCTTCAAGGATATCTAAAAGTCAAATGTTTTCTTAATGAATAGTTTTTTTGCTCTTTCTCCCCAATGTTCCTCCAAATAGTCAATGATTTTATCAAATTTTTGAGTTGCTTTTTGGGACCAATATATCTTTAAAGCCATTTTTTAAACTTCTGCTGCATGTCGTTGTTGGAAACAATAGTTTTAGTGTCTTCAGAAGTTTTAATGATTTCAAGTAATTCTTCTTGTTCTTCTTGCGCTAACCTCGCCCACAATTCACCGTCTTTAGCTTGGTTAATTTTGTTCAAAAGTTCATAGAATTTTGACAACACATGTTCATTTTGAAAATTGTCAATTAAACTATGGAAATCAGATCGAAGTTGTAATGAATTCATATCATTAAAGTTTACACAAAAATACAAAATTATTTGATGATAACTTATACCAAGCAGGTTTTAACACACGGCAAACGCATTAATACAAAATAATACTCAATTCATTCAGGCCTCATCCCCACCCTTCTCCTAAAGGAGAAGGGCTTTACACCCCGATATATTTTATACTTAATTTCTTAAAACAAGAAGCTGATGGTTCAATGAATCACAAATTTGTGATAGAATCCTAGCTTGCTCACTTATCGTTAGGGTTGTTTGACCCATTTTTTTTAATGCGTTTGCCCAAGGTTTTAACAACCGTTACACTATACTTTTACTAAACATTCAACATTCAAAACTCAACACTAATTTAAATTGCCAACAGCTTGTTAAACGTCTCCAAGGCCTTGCCGCTTTCAAGCGATATTTTTGCCAAATGAATGGCTTCTTTCAATCCAATCCCCGGGTTGTCAACCCAAATCGCCGTCCCAGCATTGGCGGCCACCACAGCATTTTGACTTTTATTCCCTTCTCCAGCAAGTATTTTCCTAAATACACGGGCAGCCTCTTCCACCGTATTTCCACCAAACAATTCATCAGGATGCAATCTTGGCAACCCTAACTCTTCTGGCTCATATACTTTTGAAAACTCATTACTAATCAACTTAAATTGACCCGTTAACGAAATTTCATCATAGCCGTCTAAGGCATGCACAATCAAGTAACGCTCAGACGTTTGCTCCAATAAACTATGGTACAAGCGCATAATTTCTAGGTTATACACCCCTACCGATCTTTTTTGCAAATGGGCAGGATTCGTCAATGGACCCAAGACATTAAAGAAGGTTTTCATGCCTAATTCTTTTCTAACAGGAGCCATATTTTTCATTGCAGGGTGAAACAATGGGGCATGAAAAAAAGTAATATTGCTTTGGTCTATTTGCGCTTCAAGATGTGCCACATCGTTGGAAAACGTAAAACCAATTGTTTCTAAAACATTGGAAGAACCACTAGAAGAACTCACCGCATAGTTGCCATGTTTTGCAATTTTAACCCCAGCTCCAGCCGCCACAAAAGACGAAAGGGTAGATATGTTAAACGTGTTTTTGGAATCTCCACCTGTGCCTACCAAATCAACGGGGCTATACTTGTCTAAATTTACCGCAACGCACAACGACAACATGGCTTCTCTAAAACCAGCCAATTCGGCTGTAGTAATATTTCTCATCAAAAAAACAGTCACAAATGCGGCCATTTGAGAGGGATTTACCACTCCTGATCCCAGTAAAATAAAAGCCTCTTTTGCTTCTTCTTTGCTTAAGGTTTGGTGGTTGGTAAGTTTGGTAAGTATGGTTTTCATTTTTTCAAGTATTAGGTATTAAGTACAAGGTATTAGGTATTAAGTACAAGGTATTAGGTATTAAATACTGTTGTACTTTGTACCTAATACTTAATACCTAATACCTCCTACCTTTCCAACCACGATTTTACAATCGCAAGGCCACCTTCAGTCAATATAGATTCAGGGTGAAATTGAACACCTCGAACATCGTATTTTTTATGACGCAAGGCCATGATATTGTTGTTGTCATCGATGGCGGTAATTTCCAAGTCTTCAGGAAATCCGTCTCTTGAAACTACCCAAGAATGGTAACGACCAGTGGGGAAATTTTCAGGAAGGTTTTCGAAGATATAATCTTTCACCATTACTTTGGTATCCATCGCCACCCCGTGATATACTTTATCAAGGTTGGTTAATTGTCCACCAAACACTTCTCCGATAGCTTGTTGTCCTAAACAAACTCCCAAGATACTTTTGGTTGGGGCATAGGTACGGATTAAGTCTAATAAAATCCCTGCTTCAGAAGGAATTCCAGGACCTGGAGAAAGCAATATTTTATCATATTGAGCAATATCCGCCAAGGCAATTTTGTCATTTCTGATGACCTCAATATTGGTATACCCCAACTCTTTTACCTGATGTACCAAGTTGTAAGTAAAGGAATCATAATTGTCAAAAATTAAGATCCTAGGCTGTTTTGACGGTTTATTTTCTATACTCATGGTTGATGGCAATGAAATTTTTACTTTTTAATGCTAAATTTTAAATTTTCAATTTAAAAACTGAAAACCGTAAACTGATAACCGAAACTGACAACCCACAAACCCTACACTTCCACCGCCTGAACAATGGCTTTTTTCAATGCGGCCAATTTATTATGTACCTCCTGGGCTTCATTTTCAATGACCGATAAATCGACCACCCCAGCTCCTGCCTGGTAGTACAATACATTGTCTTTGCTCATAATGGTACGGATCATAATGGCATGGTTAAAGACGCCATCAAATCCAATATAGCCAATACACCCCCCATAAAAACCACGATTGCCATGTTCATAACCATTAATAAGTTTCATGGCATTGTGTTTGGGTGCCCCAGACAAGGTTCCCGCAGGAAAAGTGTCGGCCACTAAATTCATAAATGAATGGTCATTAGGCAATTGTGCCACCACTTTCGATACCAGATGAATAACGTGGCTGTAATATTGTACCTCTTTCAAAGTTTCCACTTGTACCTGATCACCATGGCGACTCAGGTCATTTCTGGCCAAATCGACCAACATGATGTGCTCGGCATTTTCTTTAGGATCGTTCAATAACGTCTCCGCCAAAATAGCATCCTGAGTGTCGTTACCGGTTCTTCTAAAAGTCCCCGCAATTGGAAATATCGCTGCTTGTTTGTTTTTTACCACAATTTGTGCTTCTGGCGAAGAACCAAAGATTCTGAAACTACCAAAATCAAAATAAAACAAATATGGCGAAGGATTGATAGACCTTAAACTACGGTACACATTGAAATCATCGCCTTTATATTGCTGCGAAAATCTACGAGAAAGCACAATTTGAAAAACATCTCCACGACGGCAATGTTCTTTGCCTTTTACGATGATTTTCTTGAATTCTTCATCCGTAAAATTAGATTCTTCTCTTGCCACCAATTCAAATTTAAAAGTAGAAAACTCTTTGGTTTGAATATAATGGTCTATTTGTGCCAATTCAGATGTCGTATTTGCAGGCCTATTTTCGATAATATACACTTCATTATTGAAATGGTTAAATGCAATCACAAATTGATACACATGGTATTGCACGTCTGGAATTTTACGATATTCCGTTTCGTAGGTTTTAATGTCTATGTCCTCAAAATACCTGACCGCGTCATAACAGGTATAGCCAAATATTCCGCCATGTAAAAAAGGAAAATCTTGTTGATCGACTTCAAATGATTGGGAAAAGTGTGTGATTTCATCGGCCAAAGAAATTTTTGATTGATCGGCCAATGATTTTTCTGCCTTAGTGCCATCGGGAAAATAAGTACTTAAAACATCATCAACCACCTTTAAGCCCGCAATGGGTTTACAGCAGATATAGGAGTAAATATCTTGGTTGCCATGATAATCTGAACTTTCAAGCAAAATACTTTTGGGGAATTTATCTCTCAGTTTCAGGTAAATACTTACAGGCGTAATGGTGTCGGCAAGTATTTTTTTAAAGGTAGTAATTAAGGGATGCTTCATGTGATTGAATTTTGAATTTTGAATGTTCAATTTTTAATTGAGGCTTCAAAATCCGGTAAGCTATGTTTTAAACAAAAGAGGCTTACCGTGTCCGGTAAGCCTCTGTATATCTTTATGAATGTAGATTATACCCAGCCGAACACTTGCTCGTTAGTACATCTCCACCATCCTATATTTGCTGTAAATTTCATGCGTATTAATTTTTACAAAAATTTACATAAATAGTCACTATTCCAAACAAATGGCAAAAAAATATTATAATAAATAATACGCAGCATAATGGAAAACTAATTGATTATGGCTAAAAAGCGTATGAAATATCATTTCACCAAAACAATTAAATATCCTTAACTTTACGGCAATCATACGAGTTTACAACAGGTACAATCATGGTTAAAACATCCACTCACAATATTACACGATTGGTCTTAAGCATTTTGATGCTCAACTTATTGCTTTGGTTGGGTTTGTGGTGGTATTCGACCTTTTCGAGGATCAATATTTTGGAAGCCCTCCGTCAAAATCCAAACAAAATAAAACCCAATTGTTATAGAGAAAATTTTAGTGACACGGCAACAAAAACCTCTATTTATCTATTGAAAGAAGGATATTTATTCCAATACACTAAATCAACTTCGATAGCGCATGCATTTGCGGGCATTTACTTTCCTATAGAAAATTTAGACCTCGCATTGTCAGCGTATGACCAAATAACCATCAACATTGAAGCCCAAAATGCCAAAAGGATTCCAGTTCAAATTAGCATGCATTACCAAAACAATTTACCCAGGTATCTCACCAACCATCTCGACATAACACCCAACACCACTGAATACACCTTAAATATAAGTGATTTCAAAACCCCATCAGAATGGTTTGAAGTTAAAAATCAATCCGAAAATGAATTGCCTAAAAAATACCTATCAAACATTCAAACCATAGCCCTTGAGAGTTGCCATTTACTTCCTAAAGGGCTAAGCGACCGTTACACTATCAAGTCTATCATACTCCATAAAAACATTCATATTGAGACAATTGCATTGGCCATTTTTGATCTTCTGGCTACATTATTATTATTTCACATTTATATCAAGCCTTTTTCCACAAGAGAAAAAATCATTCATATACCAATCCAACAAATTAACCTGACAACAAAATCATTATTGATTGACAAAATCACTTCATTTATTGCCATCAACTATACAAATCCTGACCTCAGCTTAAGTGTATTGCAAAAAGCATTGGGCGCTCATAGCCAAGACATATCAAAAGAAATTAAAAATAATTTTCAATTAACCTTTCCTCAATACCTCCATAAGCTAAGAATTGAAGAAGCCAAAAGATTATTTTCGATTAATCACTCAACACCAATTGCAGAGATTGCTTATAGTGTTGGGTTTAATAGCCCTAATAATTTCAATAGGGTGTTTAAATCAATGGAAGGAATTACCCCAAAAGAATTTATACAATCATCTAAAAAATAGACCATTACATAAATTGTTAAGTATTACTTTAAAATTGTAAACTCGCTTTTCGCTTTTTCATTTATTCTTGCACATCGTTTTACACCTAAAATTATTATGCATCATGAAAAGAGCAATTTGTGTTTTGTTAATACTTGCATGTTTTGAGGGATACACTCAAAAACTAAGTGTTGTAGGTGGCTATTTCCCCTATTGGAGAACAACTGCCAACGTAAATTTTAACCATTACAATTACCTTTACTTTGCCTTTGTTTTCCCAACGGTAACGGGAGGCATTGAAAGTTCTACTGCTCGAAAAACGGTATTCAATAGTTTTAATACTGCCACCAAAAACACCAACGCAAAAAAACTCATCAGTGTGGGCAGCACAGGCATGGTGGCCATGGCCAAAGATTCCATCGCAAGGGGAAAATTTGCCGATACTTTGCGAAAATTTTGTAGAAACAACCATTATAATGGCATTGATGTAGACTGGGAAGCAATAGACAACATTACAGACAAAATTAATTACAATGCCCTTATCAAAGTAATCAAACAAACCATTGACACTACTGACTTAGAATTAGTAATCACAGTTGGGTTTTCTGAGTATTGGATGCAATGGTACGACAATAAAGCATTGCTAGAAGCCGATTTTCTTCAAATCATGATTTATGACCAAACAGGTACTTGGCCAGTAAGCCCATACGGCAACCATTCTAGTATGGATCATTTTAAACAAGCAGAAAACTATTGGGTTGGAAGAGGATTTTCTAGAGATAAAATGGTGATGGGACTTCCTTACTATGGCTATAAATTCAAGGATGAAACAGGAGGAATAGCAACAGCCATTACTTATAGTGATATTGTCAAGCAATTTCCCGCCATCAAATCGTCTGACAACACCTTGATTGATGGCACAGGAAACTACCTTTTCAATGGGGTTGATTTAATCAAAGAAAAAATAAATTACGCGATTGACAATGGCTTTAAAGGCGTATTTGTGTGGGAAATTGCACAAGACAACACCAATCATCCGCTCTCTTTAGACCTTGCCTTGTACAACACTATTTATGGCAATATAAACGGTATTAACAAAATGGAAGCACTTCCTATTTACATTAAATGCTACCCCAATCCTGCAAAAGAAGCATTGTGTATTGAAGGTTTGCCAATTGACTTTTTAGAGGGAGAAATCACCATCATGACCGTAGCAGGAAAAACGATATTACAACAAGCCATTACCTCAACACGGCAAATTCTTCAGCTCAAACATGTGAGTGAAGGATTACATATTGTTTGTATGAGTAACAAAACAAAATCGATGCTGTATTATACTAAAATCTTAATTCAATAATTAAAAAAGGCAAGACAGCGGTTCTATCTTGCCTTTTTAACCATTTACTCAGCCAATACGAAAACAAGTAACATTATCCGCCTTTCAAAATAACCTACACTTTTCTACCATTGGTTTTTAATAAGGCTATTGTTAAAATATTGTTGGTAAGCTTTGGCTTTTAACACCAAGGGTTTTGCTAAAGCAGGATTGTCAATGACACTTTCGTCACTGAATTGATGCAACAACACACTTTCATCTACCGCATTAAATTCAATAAATTCATTTTTATGGAAAACACGCGTAACCCCATTGGCAAAATTTACCGCTTCCGAAACAGGGTGCGGATCAAATACTGACTTACCGAAAAGCAACTGTTGTGGATTGGCAATGCCAAGCAAAGCTAAAACAGAAGGCATAATATCTGTTTGTTGGGTAATGATAGAAGTATCTGCTTTCAAGTTTTTTTGAGGATGATAAAAAAGCAAAGGTACCGAAAACTCTCCTTTGATGTTTTGATAGGCAGGCTTTGACGTCTGTTGGGTATGATCGGCCGTAATTACAAATAATGTATTTTTAAACCAATCGGTTTTACTAGCTGCTTCAAAGAATTTTTTTAAGGCATAATCGCTATAAGCTATACATTCATGAATTTCCAAATCACCCTTCGGGAATTTCCCTTGGTGTTGTACCGGTATCGTATAAGGTTGATGAGCACTCAAGGTAAACACAGCCGTAGCAAAAGGTTGTTTCATTTCAGAAAATTTTGTGACGGCGTATTGCAAATAAGGTTCATCAAAAATCCCCCAATTGCCATCGTAATCACTTTGATTAGGATATTCATTTAAACCATAGTATTGATCAAAACCTGCAATACCAGCAAAGCTGTTGAAGTTCATCGTGCCATTTTTGCCCCCATGAAAAAACGATGTTTGGTAGCCCTCCTTTTTCAATACGGTCCCTAAGCCACAGACCGAATTGTCTTGGTAATAAGAGGTAATAAAAGGTTCTTGCATCAAAGAAGGCAGAGATGCCAAAATTGACGGCAGTGCTTCTATAGAGGTTCGACCATTGGCAAAACAGTGGTTAAAATACAGACTTTTACGCGCCAAGGAATCGAAAAATGGTGTAAAGCCAGGATAGGTGTTGCCAATGCCAAGGTATTCCCTATCAAAACTTTCTACAATAAGAATCACCACATTGTCTTTAGTGGGTTGAGGATAAATGGTTGCAGCAGGCTTTACTACCCATTGTTTTGCTTCCGTATCTGTCGCAAAATAGTGCAAAGCTTCTAAGCGACCTGGTGCAGCAAATGAGGCTATAAATACATAAGGAGAATTCAAAGAAAAGTGCCCCAAAATATGCGGAGTAACCACAAATGCCTGGTTAGGACTTAATGGTTTAAGTTGAACGCCTCCCCTGATGCCAAACACCAATATGGCAATGGTAAATGGCAAAATTAGCCAAGCATACCATGGCTTAAGGTAAGTGCCTTGGCGCTCATCGCCCCCTTGAGGATAAAATTTCCATAAAAAATAAACCAATACCAACACTACAACTACAAAATACCAATAATAAGCGATCAACTGAAATGCTTGTGCTTTTACATCTTCAGCGATGCCTAATACCGAAGATTGTGTTCGTTTGCCTGTAAATTTAAAATATTCAATATCCGCAATATTTAAAATCAACATGGGAATATTGGTTACAAAAAAGAGCACTTTCCAATATTTTACGGTGGCAACACGATGGATCCATGCCATTGGCAATACAGACACAATAACAAATACACTATTGATGATAAAAATAGCAGCAATATCAAATCGAATACCATGTAAAAGCGCAAGCCCATAATGCGAGGCACTCACGCCTTCAAAAAAACCATCATTCATGACCGAAAAAGCCACCCTACACAAGGTGTATAGCCCCATTAACAAGCCTAAACGTTGCAATAAAACTTTATAGTTATTTACATTCATGGTACGCAAAAGTACAACTATTTTATGGAGTGTTATAGTCAAAAGCGCAAGTTTTTAGACAAAAAAAATCGAAGACCCAAGCCCATAAGGCCATACAAAACTGACATTAATCATATTTATGACTGCGAGAACTCATTCATTTCATTTTTGAAACACCATACATTTGTAAGGAGGAAGAGTGGTGAAGTAGGTTTTAAGTATACTTATAAAACAGTACAATGAAAAAAATATTGGTTCCAACAGATTTTTCGAAAGAAGCAGACAATGCTTTGGAGGTGGCCTCCTATATAGCAAAAAAAACAGGCGCAGAAATCATACTTTTTAATGTCATTGAAATGGCTTTACCCGTTGATTATTACAGTATTCCACAAGTGGATATTGCAACCATGCCAATTCAAGTTGACAAAACTAGCCAAATGAAAGCCTTAAGCGACATGAAACAAAAGCTAAAGGAGATTGAGAAAAAGTTGAAAGCACAAGAAATCAAATGCAAAAGTGAAGTGGATTTAGATGTTGACAATGTATTTAAAGATATCTCTGAAGTGATTGCCAAAAGAGAAGATGTTGATTTAATTGTGATGGGCTCTAAAGGATCATCAGGATTGAGTGAGCTGATTATTGGGTCGAATACGGAAAGGGTAGTTCGCTATGCGAAAGCGCCAGTGTTGACCATTAAAACAGTGGGAAACAATTTCAAAATAACAAAGGTGGTGTATTCAACTGATTTTGAAGAAACCAATGCGAAGGTATTTAAAAAAGCAAAAGCTATCGCAGACATTTTCGAGGCACATATTTGTTTACTGTACATCAATACCCCAAGTTATTTCATTAGCAATAAGGATATCAATATGAAATTTGACAAACTTATTGAGACGTATCAATTAACCAATTATTCTACCCATATTTACAACGATTTTGAGGCCGAAAATGGCGTGTTGAATTTCGCAAAAGAAGTGGAAGCAGACTTAATTATTGTGCCAACGAACGGAAGAACAGGGATTGCCCATTTCTTTAATGGTAGCTTTACTGAAAACTTAGTGAACCATACCACCATACCTGTTTTATCAATTAATATGAATAAATTAACTTAAATAGTAACAATGCGTGTTGGCATATTTAGTACCAAAAAATTTGAACAAGAGTATTTTAATCGCTTAAATATACCTCAACACGAATTGCTTTTTTTTGAGCAAGCACTTACAAAAAACAGCTATTTAAAAGCAAAAGATTGTGAAGCAATTGCAATATTTTCAAATGACGATTGTAGTGAAGCGGTATTAAACTTACTGCATACGTCAACCCAAGTAAAATACATTGCTACGCGATCTGCAGGCACAGACCATATCAATTTGTCTGTAGCGGCAGCACTTGGATTCAGGGTTGCCTCTGTGCCCCAATATTCACCGTATGCCATTGCCGAACACGTTATTGCATTAATTTTGGCGTTAAACAGAAAGCTCATTATTGCCAATGAGCAAGTGAAAAACTATAATTTTTTATTAGATAACTTAATTGGGTTTGACCTGCATGGCAAAACAGTAGGCATTATCGGATTGGGGCGCATCGGAGCAATCGTAGCCAAAATTATGCATGGGTTTGGTTGTAACATTATTGGCTTTGACATTTTGGTCAATGAAACGCTACAACAAAACTATGACATCAACTATACCACCTTGGCACAATTGTATGCCGAATCTGATATCATTTGTATACAAACACCACTCAATGAACACACCAAATACTTAATAAACAAAACCGCCATTGCCCAAATGAAAACCGGAGTTATGCTGATTAACACCAGCAGAGGGGGCGTTTTAAACACAGAGGATGTCATTGAAGGGTTGAGTTCGGGTAAAATTGGTGCCGCAGGATTGGATGTTTATGAAAAAGAAAAAGGTTTGTTTTTTTTCGATCACTCCAACGAAATTCAACAAGACAAAATGTTTGCCCAATTACTGAATTTTAAAAATGTACTTATCACTGGCCATCAAGCATTTTTGACCAGCAATGCCCTCGACAATATTATTGGTGACACCATCGCCCATATCACCGATTGGGAATTGTACAAGAAAGCGTCTGACGAACTTTTTTAGCTCGTCACAAACCCATATCTTTGATTGTGCATCGTAAACAAAACCTATATTATTCTTTCATTTTGTGGGCCGCCCTTGGACTTTCTTATCCAACAAAGGCTCAGGTAGATACCACACTTAAAACCAACAAACCAAAGTTTGTATTTCAAATTGATATCCGAAATTCCTTTATACGTAACAATTCTGATTATCAAAAAACAATTTATGGTTGTTGGGCTGGACTCGATTATTCCAAAAAACACATTTATTCTTTCGGATTATACACCACCAATAACCCATTTACGCCACTAAATATTATTTATAAACACGCCTCCACAGGAGCAATCATTAAACAATACTATAATTTTGAAATGTACTTTGCTAGTTTGGGCTACCAATATGTATTTTTCAACAAACATAAAGTTTTGATGAGTATACCTTTAGAGGTAGGATTTGGATTAGGAAGAGCTTATGTCGAAAGGCATTGGCTTGATAATGGATTAGAAAATAGTTATGCAGTTGCTTTATATTCAAAATTTATACCTGTTCAACTAGGCTATGCGCTAGAATGGAAAGCTACCCCTTGGTTTGGTGTCAATGCCCAAATTGGATACCGAAAATCATTGTTGACCGATTTGTTAAACGACAATAAAAACATCAATTACGACGGCATTTATTACACTTACGGTGTTAGACTTTACTTCGGACGAATATATTCCGATTCCAAAAAAGTATACCAAAACATTAAATAGGAGCTGCTGAAAATCAGTTTATTTGTTGATTTTTAGAGATTTAAGCTGTTTACTTAACCGTTTAAATGCAAGGGTATATGATTTTATTTCATTAAAGGGCTGCACTAATTTGATTTAAATAGCATAGCTAAGCTATTCATTTCGTAGGGCGTTCCCTTCGGTCGCGTGATCGGCACTCGCTATTTTTCTTGTGGTCAAATCATATCCTATTAAAAGATACCTCAACCCACAAGAAAAATGAGCTCAAACAAAGCCTCTCCCGCTAACGCAAAGAGAATTAGCCAATCATTTCACTTAAATGGAGTGGTCATTTTAGCATCATCATTTTAAGTATATTTGCTAAATATGATTTACAAATGAGGTGAATTGAGTTTTTCAGACCCTAAATAGAGCGGCGAAGGTTAATAAATCACCTCATTCGCAACCATTGGCTTGTTAATGAGGGCAAGGTCCCGAAGTGTATCAATTACTTTTTGAATAATTACGGGGTTCATCGCTTCAAAATCACTTTTCCATTGCACAGTCTTAAGCCACAGTGCCACATCTGACACGGGCAAATGGTAATAGGCTGCAATCAATTCGGCTGCCTCAGGATTTGTTTTAAAAGCAATGGTTTCGGCAGTAATCAAATCCATTAATTTAAGCATCAACGGGCCATGGGTGTCCATACACGTATTGGTAACCGCTATCGCAAAGCAAGGCCAAGGCGTAGGACAGGTGGAAACTTTTCTAAAAACCCCTTGATCGACATAAGGCTTGGTGGTAAATTGTTCCCAAAAAAACAAATCTGCTTCCTGTTGACTTAGGGCTTGCACTGCGCCAGACAAATTCCCAACCACGACAAAATCACTTTCCTTCAATTGATTTCCTCTTTGTTGAGCCTCTACATAAGCCATCAAATGCGACCCTGAACCTGGGCGACTGATGGCTATTTTTTTATTTACAAAATCATCGGGCGAATAAATCTTGGAATGCGCATGTACATGAATACCCCAAACCAAAGGAGATTCGACATACCATTGTACCAGCTTACAAGGATTGCCCTTGCTAATATCGGCAACAATCCCTTCTGTCAGCACAATTGCCATATCTAAAGTATTGGTTCTTAGGTCGGCACACATTGCACCGGTACCGCCAGCATAATCGCTCCATTGTAAGGAAATGCCTAACAATACTTTTGCTTTGGCTATGATGGTATGATGAAAAGGGAAATTAAAATGTTCTGGTACACCTCCTATATTGATAATCATTGCTCTTTGATATTTGAACAAAGATAATAAAACATCAATAGGTTAAAAATACTTAATCCTTCTCCAATAATAAAAATGGCTCTAAATGATTTTGTATGGGCCAATACTATTGAGTATGTTTTTGGTAATACAAAACTGAGCGGTATTAAAACCATTTTGGGTTGGTGATTGCTTTTTAATTGCCAAATTAAATTAGGACTTCAATAGTGTTACATCTCTTGAAGTAATTACCTACAAACAAATTATAGCCATAAGGCATGGTGTAATTCGCTTTGCGTTAGCGGGAGAGGCTTTGTTTGAGCTATTTTTTCTTGTGGGTTGAGGTATTTTTTAATACGATATGATTTGACCACAAGAAAAAAAGCGAGTGCCGATCACGCGACCCGAAGGGAAACGCCCTAATTCATTTATTTAATATCAATCAAACCTACCCAAAACAAATCATCTACCACCCAGAAAATTAATAGTGGTTAAAGTTGATTACCGTCGAAAACTTACCCCCAAAAGAGATAGGAGCAATGTCCATCGCGTTGGTATCAAACCTATTGAAATAAGTTCTGTAATAAGGCTCAAACCCAAGGCCCAACCATTCGGTTACATTGTATTTTACCCCAATGCTATAAGATGCCCCAGCCAAAAGACTACTCACATGGTCAAGATTAGACGCCTTTTTGGTACCATCCAGTTGAAGGTTTTCCCCAGATTTGTCGAGCAAAACACTTGGAATAATCCCTGCAGAAACAAAAATTTGGATATGGTCTTTATGGATCAAATTCAAATTCATCATCAATGGAATATCTAAATACTTCAAATTAAACTGCTGATTTTTTACCTGCAAATCAGGATTAAACGTTGCGTGATTACTGATGTCAGTAGTATAGTCGACCGAATACCCTTTGGTGGTATATAAAAATGCGGCCCTCAAAGTAATAATTTTCACAGGATGGTAAATGATGGTACCTCCTAATGAATAATTAAAAAGCATATTATAGGTAGGAATGGCTAAGCCTTTGGTTTTAAAATCAAACAAATAAATATCTGGGGAGGCCATCACCCCTATAGACAGTTTGTTTTTATGACTATGTTTTTTCTTGTCATCCTGGGCAAAAATTTGAGTAAAAACCGTCAAGAGTAACAATGTAAAAATAAATGTTTGTTTGATTTTCATAGTATCCAATTTAAGAGAATTATTCTTACGCATCGAAACTTAAGTTGGTTGTGTAAATTTGCAAAAAATGAATAATGCTATTGGATTAAATCAATCAACATTTGGAATAATGAAGGCCTGCTAAAAAACTAAAATACCATTTTTAATTTAACGTGATGAAATTTTCACAAAAGACATCAAGAGTAATCACGCCATGTCCGCAGCAATTAAACGTTTTACTTTATGTTATTAATGCCATTGCTTTAGACATTAGCGTGTCTCTTTTGCTCCCACCCTTCTTTTTTTTCTGAAATCACATAAGCAGAATTAATCTTAGGACTATTTTTATAGCCCTCCAACATCGTTGAAATGTTCCCATACCCTTTCAATAGGTACGTCAATTTCTACATCCATGGTAGTTTTCGCGGTACTTCTTCCTAATTTTACTATTGGAGCAACTATTTGATTCCCCATCTAAATTCTAATAAACGCATTAATATTTAATGCGTTTAGTTTAGTTTTGTTACAATTGAGGTATCTAATTTTGTTTTTTCTGTTACGATGGTTCCTGTTTCGATATACAATTTGTGACCTGCCATTATGCCGTCTAATAATTTTGCATTCATATTTTTCATCATTAGACTGTTCATCACATCAAAAAAACCATTTTTCATGGTGTAAGCCATTGTGCTTGACAATATAGTTGTGTCTCCATTTTGTCTAATAGCCAAATCTAAAGCCATCGTTTCAATTCCTGGCATTTTTTTAAGCGAAGCTACTTCAATTTTAATATTTTTGCCTTCATTCCATTCCGTTACTTTTTCTTCGGCACTTGCACCCATCATCGTGAAATCACAATGTCTAGTTGCCCCAACGCCTTCTTTTTGCGTAGAAGTAATATATGATTTACTTACCGCAGGATGCCCATGACAAATGTTTCCAAAGTCAGCTAATGCTTTCCAAACGTTTTCCTTTGGTTGATTAATTGCAATCTCTCTTTTGATTGTGGTTATTTTCCCCATTTTATTTTTGTTTTAGATTAGTGAATAATATGTCCATTGTTTTAATACCATTCTTATAACTTCCAAGACTTTTAGCCCTTGTCAACACTCCGTAAAATGTTGTGTGGAGCAGAGC
>JBIKPL010000171.1:0-6427 GCA_044357485.1 Cytophagales bacterium | reverse complement strand
TATTAATTGCATTTATATGTTCAGAGTTGTTTTTCTCTCTATCAATTAATGTATTAATAAGAAATTTTAGTTCTGAGGTATCCTCTTTAATACTGGATGTAGTTTCCTTTATAACTGAAGTATCTTCTTTTATTTTGTAAACATCTGCTTTTAAATCATTAAAAATTTCCATTAAAACTGATTCACTAGGTACACATGGGGGTAACACCTTGTTTTCATGATTTGCTTTAATTTCTTTTAACTTTACAACTGAGTATTTATTAAAATCATCCGTTTTTTTATGATGTTTATAACAAAACAAAATTAAATTATTAAAATTTCTCCTGTCTTCATTTGACATATCTTCATTAAAACGGCCTCCAGGATTAGCATCTTCTATATGGCATATATTGCCATAATATTTATTGTCTTCATCATCAATTAATTGTTCATTGCAACCCGGATAAGCACATTGATTACTTGACTTAGCAAATAAAGCTCTTAATGTTTCAACTGTAGGAGCTAATCGTCTAGGTAATTCTTTTTCTGATGACATTTAAATACGAAATTTATACTATAATATAAAAAGAAATTTTTAAACTAAAACAACCTCATCTCCAACTCACTATACAAAAACTTGTTTCTCACTTCTTCAACATTTGTATTCGCCCCTTTAGTTGATATAAGTTTTGAGATTGTGAAAGCTTCCATTAAGTTTTCGTCGAAGGGTTTGGATAATGTAAGTATATCATTTTGTGTAAGAGAATCATCTAACCAAACATTTTCATTTTCTGGTGAGAGTATTACAGGCATTCGCTTACCAACATTATGAATCCTACTCATAAGTGGGTTGGCTTCACATGTTAAAATAGAAAATGTTTCTATCAAATCGCCTGTTTTTTGATTCTTCCACTCGTCCCATATTCCAGCCATTGCAAAAGGTTCATTCTTCTTAAGATGTATAAAATGAGGGTATTTCTGTTTATTGAAAGTCATCCATTCATAAAATCCATCACTAAGTACCAAACATCTTTTACTTTCAATTGGTGTTTTAAAAGATGGCAATTCAAACACAGTTTCCGAACGTGCATTTAGAGTTTTACTTCTAATCTCGTTTACAACAGTACTATCTTTTACCCAATAAGGAATAAGTCCCCATGAAATTAAATCTATTTTAGTCGGTGCATCATTCTTAATAACTGCCCATTTAGGAAAATCAAAGCCTGTTGCATGAAAAGTAGGTTTGTAGGCAAATTTGTTTTTAAAATTAGCCATGAAACGCTTTTCTAGTTGTTCGGCTTTTTTTGATAGAGAATTATGGTTACACATCTAATTAATTTAAAATTTGTTACTAATAAAAAACTCCCCATTGGGGGGAGTTTTTTATTAGTTTGATTTTAATATTTTGAATTTCACTAGCTTATCAAATGGTAATATTTCTTCTATAATGTCAATAGGTAAGCCTGTAAAATTTTTAAAATCATTTATTGTATATGCTAATTCATCTTTAAACAATTTATATGCATTTTTTAAACATGTTGGTTGATCAATAAATACTTCTATTGGTTCTTTCATTGTGTAACCATGCCTACTCATTTCAATCATGAAAAACTTATATCTATTATCGTCAATGCATTTTAAATCCTTTGCCTTTCGTATTATTGAAGACATTGAAGTTAACCAATATTGTTTTAATTGCCCCAAGTCGCCCATTTTCAAATATCTTAATGAGTTTTTAATTTCATTTTCAGGCATCAAAAACTCACTTGCAAAGACATTTGCTTCCTTTTCTTTGTCTCGATAAGAAGAGATAGGAAAATTATTTTCGTTATGTAACAATATATGTCCTAATTCATGAGCTATTGTGAATCTTTTTCTATCATTTGAAAAGTTTTTATTCACAATAATGACAGGAAAACCTTTGTCTGTTATAAATGAAACACCATCAAATTTCTCATTATCATCAATTTCATAAATTATTATACCATGTGATTCCAATAAGTTAATAATGTTTCTTACAGGTTCCTCTTTTGATAGTTTTAATAATTTTCTATTATAATTTGCTACATATTGAGGATCATATCCTTCTTCAACATTTAATGGAGAAAGTTTAAATTCAGGCCAATCTATGGTTTCTGAAAATTCATCAACTATGTAACCTATTAATCTGCATTTGTTTTCAAATTTTTGGATAACATTTTTTCCAATTGTAGTTTTCTTTCTATAATTCGCATTTTCAATAAAACTATTTATTTTTCTATTGAAAAACTCAACTGGGAACTCCAAAAATTCAATTATTTTACTCTGAATATCTTCAGACAAAACCCCAAAACCTTTCTCAAATTTTGAAAGATTTGATTGAGACAAGCCATTAATCAAACTTGCTAACTCAGTTTGTGAATAGCCTCTATATTCTCTTGCGAAAATCAATTGTTTGTGATTCATAGTTCTTGGTAAATTTTAAGAGAATAACTAAGTTAATAACCAAGGATAATGGTCAAATTAATTAGCTTTCTTTAAAACTTGATTGTTTTTCAATTTAAGTTTAACCTCAACAATTTCATTCACTTCTAAGTTGACAGTAGGTAATTGAATTTGAAAATCAAGTTCATTTATTGAAAATTGTATAATTCCTTCATCAATATAAATCAATTGAGGATTTATAAAATTTCCAAATTTATTTTTTTGATAACCAAAATATAGTATAGGGTCATAACTATAATTCGTTTCAGCAAATAAGTCTAATTGTTGATTTTGATTTAACATTGACTGAACATTAACAGTCTTAATATTCATAGGATAACCCTTATTGTTTAACTTTTTAAATAAAATCAGGTAACCATTCGCTCTAAGAATTATTCTTTTATACTTGCCAAGGAAAGCTTTATTCTCAAAGTTTTTAAATAAGTTTTCAGCAAAAAAACTTTGAATAATAGAAGCTTCTAAAGTCCTTGACCTACTTAGAGGTGGAAACATAGATAAAGCATTATTGGTTTTATTTAACGTTTCTGCAAATGTTTGAAACAATAACTGAATTTCTTTTTTCAGTTCAATTTTACATGTTTCTACATTTGCCAACATTCGCTTCCCTTGCATTGTTCTCGAAGATTGATTATCTTCGCACTTGAAATCATTAATACTTTGTTGCATTGCTGTCATAATAATTAGGTTTGAGTGACATTTGAGTGTAATTGTTAATGTTATTTAAAATCTCTGTTCGAGCAGAGATTTTTTTATTTATGCAAAGATAATTTAATTATATAATTTATCAAAAATATTGTATATAATTTTTATAAAATTTTGTATGTTTAATAATTGTTAAATATGGTATAACGTCTAGAATTATTTTATATCAATGCAATAGCTACATTAACACTCTTTTTGTTTTCAATATCACCTTAATTAAATCACCAATTTATAATATCTTTGAAGATAAAATAGTTTATCACAATGTCAGAAGATCAAAAAAGAGTTTTAGAGCAACAACTTTGGAATATAGCCAATGCACTACGAGGAAAAATGGGTGCAGATGAGTTCAGAGATTATATTTTAGGCTTTATTTTTTATAAATACCTTTCTGAGAAACAGGAAATATATGCAAATGGTATTTTAAAAGAAGATAAAATCACTTTCACAGCTATTGACGAAAATTCTGAATCTGGTAAAGAATTTATTCAAGTGCTGCACGAAGAATCTATTGATAAATTAGGCTATTTCTTAAAACCGTCTGAGTTGTTTAAAGAAATTGCCAAACGTGGTAATAACGATTCGGAGAATGAAAATAATTTCATTCTCGAAGATTTACAGCGTATTTTAAACAATATCCAAAACAGTACTATGGGTACTGAAAGCGAAGAGGATTTTGATAACCTTTTCGAGGATATGGACTTAAACAGTACCAAACTTGGCAAAACCACCGAAGATAGGAATCAACTGATTTCAAAAGTACTTTTTCACCTTGACCAAATTGATTTCAAACTTGAAGATGCTGAAATTGATGTGCTTGGTGATGCTTATGAATATTTAATTGCTCAATTTGCAAGTGGAGCTGGTAAAAAGGCTGGTGAGTTTTATACTCCACAAGAAGTAAGTAAAGTATTGGCAAAATTGGTTACCACAGGCAAAAGCAAATTAAGGTCGGTTTATGACCCTACTTGTGGTTCGGGTTCGTTGTTGTTGCGTGTTGCCAAAGAAGTGAAAGTAAGTGAGTTTTACGGACAAGAACTGAACCGTACTACTTACAACTTGGCTCGAATGAACATGATTTTACATGATGTTCATTACCGCCAATTTGATATAAAACAAGAAGATACGCTTGAACGTCCGCAACACATGGATAAAACCTTTGAAGCTATTGTGGCTAATCCGCCATTTTCGGCTCAATGGTCTGCGAATTTGATACATTTGAATGATGACCGTTTTAGTCAATATGGTAAATTAGCTCCTTCAAGTAAGGCAGATTTTGCCTTTGTACAACACATGATTCACCATTTGGCTGAAAATGGCACTATGGCTATTGTGTTGCCACATGGTGTATTGTTTCGTGGTGGTGCTGAGGGACATATCCGTAAATATTTGATTGAGGAACGCAATTACTTAGATGCTGTAATTGGTTTGCCTGCCAATATATTTTATGGTACAAGTATTCCAACTTGCATTATGGTATTCAAAAAATGTAGAGAAAACCCTCAAAATATATTGTTTATTGATGCTAGTCAGCATTTTGATAAGGTGAAAACGCAAAACATATTGCGTGATTTTCATATTGACAAAATTGTTGATACTTACCGTAACCGTAGCGAAGAAGAAAAGTACAGTAAACTCGCATTATTAAGTGAAGTTGCAGATAATGATTACAACCTCAATATTCCTCGTTATGTAGATACTTTTGAAGCCGAAGATAGTATTGACATCAATGCCATTGCCAAAGAAATTAAAGACTTGGACACCCAAATGGCAGAAACTGATAAGTTGATTGCTGAATTTTGTAAACAATTAAACATTTCAACTCCTTTTTAAACATGGAAAAACTAATACCAAAATTACGTTTTCCTGAATTTAAAGGGGGATGGGAGAAAAAGAAGTTAGGGGATGTTGCTGATTTTAAAGTTACTAATTCATTTTCAAGAGATAATTTGAATTATGAAACTGGTAATGTTAAAAATATCCATTACGGTGATATTCATACTAAATTTCAAACCTTATTTGATATTACAAAAGAAGTAGTTCCTTTTATAAATGAAGAAATTTCAATTGAAAGAATATCAGAAGATTTTTATTGTAAAGAAGGTGATTTGATTTTTGCTGATGCCTCAGAGGATTTAAATGATGTTGGAAAAAGTATTGAAATTGTTAATCTTAATAATGAGAAAATTCTTGCAGGTTTACATACTTTGTTAGCAAGACCTCACAAAGGGTATTTTCATATAGGATTTAACGGATATTTGTTTAAATCAAATAAAGTAAGATTACAAATTCAAAAAGAATCCCAAGGTTCAAAAGTTTTAAGTATAAACGTAGGAAGAACTTCTGGTATTGAAATCAATTTCCCTTCAATTGCCGAACAACAAATAATAGCCACATTCTTAACCTCAGTTGACGAAAAGCTACATGCCTTAAAGAAAAAGAAAAGCCTTTTGGAGCAATACAAAAAAGGTGTAATGCAAAAGATTTTCTCTCAAGAATTAAGGTTTAAAGATGAAAATGGCAATGATTTCCCTGAGTGGGAAGTGAAGAGTTTGGGGGACGTTGGGACATTTTTTTCAGGAGGAACACCTTTAACATCGAAAAGAGAATATTTTGGTGGCGATATAAAATTTATTCGGTCAGGTGAAATACACTCAGACAAAACAGAACAATTTATTACAGCAGAAGGGCTTAAAAATTCTTCAGCTAAATTGGTTGAAATAGGTGATTTACTATACGCATTATATGGAGCTACTAGTGGAGAAGTAGGTATTTCAAAAATGAATGGTGCTATAAACCAAGCGATTCTTTGTATTCGTACCAAATTAGATAATAGATACTTATGTAATTTCCTTATTTTGAATAAGGACAACATAATTAATACATACATCCAAGGTGGTCAAGGAAATTTATCAGCCGAAATAATTAAATCATTAAGAATACCAATTCCGTCCATTCACGAACAAACTCTTATTGCCAATTTCCTTACATCCATAGATGATAAAATCAATCATTGTGGTGAGCAAATAGCTAAAATGGAAGTTTGGAAAAAGGGGCTTTTACAGGGGATGTTTTGTTAGATAGCATATTTATAAATGAAAATATACTTACAATATTTTGGGATCCATAAAATAATTGTTAAGTTTGTACAACAGAATCTGTATTGCTTCCCATCAGAACAGCTTGCGGATCTTTTAAATAGCCAGTTCTTAAACTAACAATAATACACCTCCTATGCCTCTCCACGATGCACACTTAGGGG
>JBIKPL010000259.1:0-4519 GCA_044357485.1 Cytophagales bacterium | reverse complement strand
TCAAAAGTACTCCCTCTTTTTTAATTTCAATGACGTTTTTTACGGCTTCTACAAAATCATTTTTGAAAAACCAGATAAAAATGGGTGAAATATTAGATTTTGAAGTTTCTAATTTAGATTTTAAATTAAACGCCACTTCGTAGTACAGTTCATGGTCGTTACGTAATAAATCTGCTAATTGTTCTTTATTTAGGAATTTATAATTGGGTACATCACCATATACCGATAAATCTAAAAAGTTAGAAAGTTGGGTGATCATCGCGGCAGCCAAAATATTGTCTACTTCCATCAATATCGCTTGCTGAAATTCAGTCAATTCTCCATCTTCCGCTACTACCGCCGCATTTGGTGCAAAAATAGGGAAAATTCCTTCCGCATCTTTGGCATCAAAAATCAAATAACTAATCCCTGCCAGTTTCCCTTTCACTTCTGTGGTAAGCACATATAGCCCTTTTTCAGCCACTTCAATAAGCAAATTATCTATATCACTTTTCTTTAATAATTCTAAGTCGAAACCATTAAACAATACCCTTTCATTGGCCATTTTAGAAAAAGCATCCGCAGCATTCGCAAGCGACATATTGAGCAACTCTTTGGTTACTTCTAATTCGTATTCCGTAAATTTTTTCATGGTAAAATTGTTTTCCAATCCTTGCTGAAACTTATTTCAACTTGGTTGATTTGTATAAGAAGTTAGAAATGGAAGGAGTATCAAGCACTAGGCATACATTGCCATTACCTAAGATAGTTGCCCCACTTATAAATTTAATTTGGTCTAATGGCGATTGCAGCGGTTTTTCAACAATTTCTTTTTGTTGTAACAATTTGTCAACCACAAAGCCCATGTCATGGTTATTGTAAGACACCACCAATACATAAATCATGTCATCGTCTCCTAATTGATCAAAAGATTTATGTAAAGAAACATCGACAGTGTTGCTCACCCCGCCATTCATGTCCATCACAAATAAATCTTTTAAGAAAACAATAGAGATATTTCTTTCAAGGTAGGTAGCCAATAAACCACCCCTCACTTTATGTATTTCTTTTTTCTTTAACGACACTACCGCATCGGTATAAGCCAAAGGTATAGCAAATTGACTTTCGCCCAATTCAAACAGCAATGCACCTTTTACGGCCATAGAGCTTGGCAAACGCAATCTCATGGTAGACCCTTTTCCAACCTCAGAATGTACGGTTACAATGCCCCCAATTGAGTCTAATGATTTTTTCACTACATCCATCCCCACGCCTCTTCCAGAGACAGACGTAACTTGTTCGGCACTAGAAAAACCGGCTTCAAAAATGAGCATAATGGCATCATTATCTGACAGTTTATCGGCAATTTCTTGGGTGATAACGCCTTTTTTTACTGCTATTTTTTTAATAATGGCAGGATCAATTCCTTTTCCATCATCAATGATATCAATGATAATGGCATCTTTTTCGTTTTTGGCAGATAGAATTACCGTTCCCATAGGGTTTTTGCCTACTTTTATCCTATCCGCTTCTAACTCAATACCGTGTCCTACAGAATTTCTGACCAAGTGAATCAAAGAGTCAGAAATAATTTGTAGTACATTTCTATCTATTTCGTTTTCGGTACCTTCAAGTAATAACTGTACCTTTTTATTTTCAATATTGGCAACATCTCTTACTATTCTATGGAATTTACTAAACAGTACATTTACTTGTACCAGTCTAACATCCATCACAGAATATTGGATTTCAGAGGTAATTCTCGAAAGTCTGGCAAAATCATTTGATTTGCCTGCAAAATTTTCAACTTGAGACATCGCAATCACGCGGTCTCTTTCAATAATAAGTTCACCAACAAGATTTAGTAAATTATCAAGTTTACGTAAAGGAATGTTGATGTTATCAGAAAAAGTTACTTTGGTTTCCTCTTCTACCTCCTCCTCTTCCACTTCTTCCACCACCGATTCTTCGATTTCAACAGCAGTTGTGGGTAATTCAGAGACCGCTTTATGGGCCGATTCCACTGCGGCATTAAAATCTTCCATTGACAATGCAGGTGCATCAGCAATCGTTGACACTTTATTTTCAAGCACTTCAGGCGTTGCCACAGCAGCAGGTGCAGCAGGTACATTATCCGTAACCACAATACCTAAACCTCTGGCCTCCCTTAAAATAACATCTAATTTGGTACGCGTTCCTCTGAAAACAACTTTAATAGTAGGGTCTGAAATAGCCGCGATCATTTTAGCGACAATATCATTGGCTTTAAACAAATCGTTAAACAACTCGGTATTCAGTTCTAACTTATTGTTTTTAATTTCACTAAAAATATCCTCCATCAAATGTGCCATAGAGGCAATATCGTTGAATCCCATCCCTGCAGCATTTGCTTTTAAGGTATGGGTAATTCTGAAAATAGCATTGATTGACTTTTTGCTTTCATGGTTTTTTTCGAGATCAGTAAATAACATACTGAGTTCTTCAATTGCTTGAACAGCTTCTGCCAAAAATATTTCTCTTATTTCGTCCATCCTTTTTTGAGTTTTGAGTGTTGAGTGTTTAGTGTTAAGTAATAAAACACTTCGTTCAACTCATCTCCATTTTAAAGTTATTATATTGGATATTATTAATCATATTTATCATCTCTAAGAGAGGAGTTTTCAATCAACTAAAAACGCATCACTAAAAACGCAACATTAATCACTATAAATTACGACATGCCACTTACGACAAACCCTGCGATTTGCTGAATGGGTAACACTTGCCTAATTGCTCCCCTTTCAATGGCTGCTTTCGGCATTCCAAACACTACGCATGATTTTTCATCTTGGGCAATGGTAAATGCACCTGCATTAAACAAGGCTTCGAAGCCAACCATGCCATCTTTCCCCATTCCTGTAAGAATAGAGGCAATTGCCCTTTTTCCATAAACTTTTGCCACAGAAAGCATTAAGGCATCTACAGATGGTTCGTTAAATTCAGGGAATTGTTGTTCGGTATAATCCACCATCACATGACGTCCCTCTTTGGCCAAAATCACATTGTGATCACCTGGAGCAATGTAAATAAGTCCAGGTGCGATCACATCCCCTTTTTCCATCACTTTTACTTTGATGGCCAAAAACTGGCTTAGTCTAGCGGCAAAAGAATGCACAAAAGAAGCCGGCATGTGTTGTGCAATGACAATTGGAACAGGAAAGTTTGCGGGAATATGTCTTAATAATTCTTCTAAAGCACCTGGACCACCTGTTGAGGAACCTATGGCAAAGATGTCATAAGGAATAGTGTCATCAAATGTATGGGAGGCGGTATTTGTACCCGACCCAACTTGCTTTAGTTTATTTTTGTCTGTTTTGGCTGCTTCCAAAATTTTATTAGAAAGCTGCACCGCAATAGATCGAATACCGCCAGGAGTATTGTGATCTGGTTTATTCATGAAATCATAAGCCCCAGCTTCTAAAGCTTCAAATACAGGACCCATATCAGAATTTCCTACGCCAGAAAGGATAATAATTGGAATAGGCAACTCAGGCATAATTTTTTTGACCGCGTATAAGCCATCAAAATCTTTCATGATTAAATCAAGCAAAATCACGTCAGGTTTTAGTGCTTTTGCTTTAAGATAAGCTTCTTCACCATTTTCAGCAGTGCCAATAATTTCAATGCCAGAAAACTCGCTTAGCATATTGCTAATAATTAAACGCATTACGTTCGAATCATCAACGAGTAAAACCTTTACCATAGCTTTGTATTTAATTACTAATTACTAAATCGACTAGTAATTAAATTAGCATTTATTTATAATTTCCACCAACTGTTCGGTAGTGAATGGTTTCACGATATAATCATTAGCCCCAAGTTTCATTCCTTCATCAATTACTGATTGTTGACCTACCGCACTAATCATCACGACTTTAGAAGCCAAGCCTTCCTCTTTTAATGTTTTAAGAATATCAATACCCAACATATCAGGCAAAATATTATCTAAGGTAATAATATCGGGTTGAAGGTCAAAAGCCATGTCAATTGCTGCTTCACCATTTGCTGCCATTCCAACAATTTCATACCCTGAACTACTTAATGCATCTTTGATGAGCGTTCTCATATAAAGTGAATCGTCAACAATTAATACTTTCTTAGCCATAACAATAATAATTTTAAATTTTGAATTTTGAATTTTGAATGTAATCTGAATTTAGGACTTTATGCCTAGACAATATTCCTAGGGTTATTAATTTTGAATTAAATTTTCATTTAGGATATTATGTCCTGACAATATTCTTAGTTTCTTTGAATTAAAAATTTAAAATTAATAATTCAAAATTGATTTACCTAAGCGCTTTTTTCTTTAATTACTTTGTGGATTTCATCTTTATTGATCACCTTATGTACATCAATTAAAACAATCATTCTATTGCCCGATTTTACAATGCCTTTGATATAGTTATTGTCGATGCCACTGCTGTCGTTGATAATACTTGGTGAATGATCGATATCACTTTCGTACACAGACAATGTATTCGGTACATCTTTCACTAAA
>JBIKPL010000170.1:0-6432 GCA_044357485.1 Cytophagales bacterium | reverse complement strand
ATAAATGTTTGTGCAACTCGTTCATTTATAGTGTATGAATTAAATATTTGCCTTTCAAAATATGAAATAGAATGGCTTCCAACACCAGTAAAAATTGATAATGTATCGGCATGGCTCTTGATATTATTATTGTAATATCTATGATTTCCTTGTCCTCTAAATACTATTAGATCTTCAATGTCATCTTCTAATAATGATTCACAATTATCTATATATTCTACCAATACATCATAAGTGTATTTTTGTGCGAGTTCTTTATATTTTTTTATACTTTTTGAACTTATTAACAAATCATCGGTACTGTTTAATTTGTTAATATTCTCAAAATATGACGGAGGAATTATTTGTTTAGTAGAGTCATCACAAATGCTATATAGTGAAGTTAGTATGTCATTACCAAAAGTATTTAAAATTGACATTTTTAATAAATTTAAATTGTTTGTTGGCGTACTAGAACTCTTTACATAATCTTTAAGCCCATTGTTAATTTTCAATAAATCACCCGAATCAATTGTTGTAGTTATTTCTCTTTTAAAATCTGTCCGAGCTTGTATCAATAGTGGATTTAAATGTTTATCATATTGCCAAATTGGTTCGAAGCCTGGTTCAAGTATTTTTATGCCATTTTGAGGTGTTGGGAGTAAATTGCTTTCAAATTCATTCACATCAGAAATACCATCATAGGTTCCAATTTCTTTCGTATATCTTTTTTGTTTTGCCATATAATTATTATTCATTTTATTTTAAATAGTTAAAATAAAAAAAGAAGTCAACTAAAACTTAAATTCTAATTGCTTATTAAATGATTGAATATCTATAAGTTTAAATTGGGTTATATTTGAAACTCCAATTTTATTTAAGGTTTGAATATGTTGAAGTCTTTCATTTTCATTATAAAATGAAATATGCCAATTACAATTATTTCCAACGGAATTATATATTTCTATAAAGTATGGCAAATCCACTTTTGATATAGAATGACCAAGAATATATATATCTTTTATATTTATTAAATTATTAAAGAAAGGCTTATGATTTAAAATGATTTGTTTTGTAGGTTTAAACGTATGAGAAAAGTATTTTATAATAGTATTTTTACCTTCTTCATAAGAATAATCGCCACTATCTTGTTCACTATACCACTCTTCTAATTCTTCTGGACTTAAGTTACTTGGAGGGTCTAACTTTTGATTTAAAGTTTGCGGTTCAATTCCATGACCTAATATTATATTGTTATATTTATCATAAACGGAATTATGTATATATATTATTTTGTTCTTTTCAATATTATATAATTTTTCAAGTGTATTTGTATAATTAAAAGTCAAAAACAAAGAGGCATTATCGAGCTGTATTTTTCGTTCAAATGAGGATTCAATGTAAACGACTGATTTTATGAAATTTTCAAATTCAGAAAATAAATCTTTTGTTAATAAGTCTAAATGTAAATCCATTTGATCTGGGAAAGCATATCTATCCCTATCCCTAAAATCATCATCCATATAATTTGGCAAAAGGTCGGTATTATCCGACAATAATTCATCAATATCTAAATGAGCTAAATTTTCTTCAAAATCACCCCATAATTCTTCATTAGAATTAGGATGATTTATAAATTGAATCAGTAAGTCATATAATTGACGATGACTTGATTTTAAATATATAGCAAAGTCATAATAACTTGTTTTTAAGCCATGATGTAAATCAAATCCATTACCTAAAACATATAATTTTTGAACCATATATATAAAGATTACTTAAATAAATCACTAAACCTTATTTTCTGAGCCAATACTTAAATTCAATTTATTAGTTAATTTAATTACAGTCTCAAAAGCTGATAGAATTTGTAATTCAGAAGGAACAAAAACTTCATGTATTACATCATTCCTTGCTTCTATAAAAGATTTAGCCAATATATAATCTGCTCCACCAATCATTCCAACTTTTTTAACCCAATTTAATTTTTTAGAAGCAGGTATAAAATTGTTTTTTTCATTTTCATCAATTCTGGGAGGATTATGTTCGTCGTAAATTAAAGTTGCAATTAATTCAATAGTTCTTAGAGTCATCATATAACAAGCAATGTATAAGCCATTAGTATAGCACTTATAAGCCTCGGATAAATTTTCAGAAATTGAATCAGGATATTTTTGAAAGTCAATCAGAAGTTTTTCCTTGTTTAATTTAACAAGCTTTTGTTCAAAACTTTTAGTAGTATGTTTCCACTTTTTATGGTATTGAACAAAAAGTCTAAGTTTGCACTCGGTTCTAATTAGTTGAACCCTAAGAGCCTGAATGTCTTCTGTATGTTTTAATAATTTTTGTTTTTCGTGATTTATTTTATCAAACTCTGACTTAGATACAACTTTTGCTCCAAATAAGGTGCTTAGAGCGATTGCAATAGAATCTGCCGATTCTTGATCTAATTTAGTATTTACTAATTTATTGTTAATTGGGGTCATAAAAGATTTTATAACTAAATAATTGGTTTTAAAATTGATTCGGATTAAACGAAAAAATGCCCCGATAAGTTTAATCAGTTATTAACTTCCTCCCAACTACCTCAACCACCTTCACAGTAACCGCATTTCCACACATTTTGTATCTGTGAGTTTTGGCAATTTCTCGAACTTCACCATTGTAAATGCCAAACTTCGTCCAATTATCCGGAAACCCCTGTAATCGTTCACATTCTATTTCGGTTAACCTACGAATGGTTTTACCTTCAAGAATCATATTGTCTTTTTGAACACTTGTAAGACAATTGGTTTTGGTATTGTTACCAAATTCCAAACATTGTTTACCACCTTTTACACGGTTTTCATTTCGTTGGGCTACACAGATTTTGGCTTTATCATCTAACCTGCTTGACGATAAACATGCCATAATTCCATTGGGATCATAAACTCTATCTCGTTGCCTTGTTGAGTTTCCAAAGTTCTCTTTAAAATTTAGATTTTTGATTACAAGTGTATTTCTGATATGGTCAGACTGGCGACTTAAAGCTGGAACAATGTTTCTATCATCATGTACCCATTTATCTTTTGAACCAGCCCAATACAATAAACTACTACTTTTGTCAACATACACACCTTGGTTAACTTGTGTATCAATAGTGTGAGCAATGCCTTTGCCTACAATTCCTCTTCGTGTAGTACTGTGAGAAACATTAAAATCAATACTATCACCAACGTTAACCTCTTCAAAACCTTTCTTATTATTGGATTTGATTAAAGTCATTCCGCTGTGGTGTCCTCCACTTGCTCCTCCAGCGGTAATTGCTCTAACAATTGCGGTTTCTGATTTCCCTTCAATAGACCTAATATCGCTTGATGAGAGAGGAAATATTCTTCTGCAACCACAGGTTCCAAGATGTCCGACAAAGTAAGTTCGTTCACGATTTTGGGGCAATAACCAACTTGTATTAAGAAGCTGCATTTCAACACTGTATTGTGGACTACCTGTATCAAGGTCGGAGAGAATTTTAACTGTTTCGTAGAAGTCATAGCCCTCATTGACAGAAAGCAATCCTTTGACATTTTCAGCAATGAAAATTTGAGGTTTAATTTCATTGATGAGCCTAACTGCCTGAGTAAGTAAGCCACTTCGTGTACCATCTCTCTGCCCTTGGCGTTTTCCAGCAATGGAATTATCTTGGCAAGGCCATCCGAAAGTGATGAGGTCAATTTTGTCGAGGTTTGCTCCCCGAACAGATTCAATTGGGCCGACGTGTTCTGCATGTTTGAAATTGTATTGATAGTTAGCAATGGCGTGTTTATCTATTTCGCTGAAATAATGCTTTTTGATTACAAATCCAGCTTGGGTTAAGCCTTTGGCAAATCCTCCTATGCCTGAAAAGAGGTCTAATAAAACCACTTCTTTATACATACTGACGAAGAATTAAAAAGCCACAGAACAGGAGAATTAAGGCAAACTTACCCATTGTTAATTGCAGTTGATTTTTCACGTTTTCTTGAAAGTTTAGATTTGAGAATATTGAGTTCGGATTGAAGTGCTTCGTTAACCTGTTCGTTAACCTTGATTTTTTGCTCGTTAATCAAAACTTGAGATTCAAGTTCACTCACCAATTGCTGATGTTTGATTAAATTTTGCTCAACTATAATTTTGCTTTCCTGAAGTGTTAAGCAATTATTGTCAGCTTCTAATAATTGACTTTTTAGTTCAGTAAACGATTTTGTCAATTCATCTCCAGCAGAAAGACTATCTTGGTATTCTTGCCATTTCTTTACAAATAATTCAGCGTAGATGAAATTGATACAAGCAATCATTACACTTACAAACACAATTCTAAAAACTTTTGCTGTATCAGCTTCACCAAATACATCAAAGAAAAAGAGCGTAGTCATAAGGGTACAGAAAGCCAAAAAGTACTGGATAGATTTATGTACATAATTGCTATTTGCAGTGGCAAGTAACACGGTTAACTCAAAAGCAATAGCCATACCCCAAGCGGTAATTTCCTTGACAGTGTGTCCCATATCAGAAGGAAGAGTGCGAACAAATAGTGTATGCGAATCGAATACTAAGGCAACAATGATGAATAGCATAGCTATCATCACCGCTTTTACAGAGGTGATAAAATTCCCGATTTGGTTCATAAGATTGCTGGAATACTAACCTGAAGCTAGGTCAAGATTAATGGTTGTTTTTAGTGCTTTTCTTACATTAAAAATACAAATATTTGTAACCACGACCTACAAATATTTGTATAAAAACATTGAAAAATTGTAAAAATATATTTAATTAAATAATTGATTAACAATATATTAGCAAGTATAAAATACAAATATTTGTAAATAAATTTAAGACACAATCATACCTTGATTTTGAATACAAATAATTGTAAAAGCGATACAAATATTTGTAGAATCAATACAATTATTTGTAATATTAAACCCTAATATTTGTAAATCGACTACAAATATTTGTACTCCCAATTACAATTATTTGTAACTAGAAAACATGCTCTATTTTTTCATCCAAGATTTTAGACGATTCAATTTCTTTACTTCCAATATCTGTAAAGTTATTCACCTCCAAATCACAAGTAACAAACTCACGTCCTAAAGATCCTTCTCTATTTTTTCCAAAGATGATTTCTGCTTTTCCGGCAGTACTGTTTCCAAATTCATCTTGATGAATATCATAATATTCGTCTCGATAAATGAATATCACCACATCGGCATCCTGTTCAATGGCTCCGGATTCACGAAGGTCAGCTAGTATCGGCCTTTTGTTAGTTCGTGTTTCAACCGCCCTTGATAATTGAGACAAAGCAATGATGGGAATCTCAAGTTCCTTGCTTAATAACTTCAACCCACGACTGATGGCACTGATTGCATTTTCTCTGTTTTGATTTCCGCCTTCACCTTCCATGAGCTGTAAGTAATCAACGGCAAGCAAGTCTAATCCCTGTTTGGCTTTAAGGTTAATCGCTTTTGCTCTAAGTGTTGAAATGGTAAGCATTGGGTCATCATCAATATAAAAACTCATATTAGCAATAATATTTGTTGCTAATTGCACCTTGTCCAGTTCACCATCATAAAAGATTTTACGCTTCAATCGATTAACACTAATCCCTGTTTCCATGGACAGTAGCTTTAACCCAAGCTTTACCTTACTCATTTCAAGAGAAAATAAAGCAACCTTTTTGGTAAACATTACTGTAGCATTTCTAAGGATTTTAAGCACTAATGTAGTTTTACCCATTCCTGGACGAGCTGCTACAATGATTAATTCACCGTTACCAAACCCACCTCCAAGCACTTTGTCGCAACCACTAAAACCCGTTGGAACATAGGTCGTATTTTGATTAAAATCTGTGCTTAAAATCTCTTTGGTGATTTCCTGAATAGAACTTCCTTTTTTAATGGATAGAAAATCATTAGTTCGAATCAATACATTTTGAATCTTGCCTAATGAATCAAAAATGTCTTTACTAAGATCATAGCTACAATTTGTAAGAAATTGTCCTTGTGGAATTAATACACGCCTAACCCACAATTCTTTCAAAATGTAAATGTGTTGAACGACATTAGCAGAAGAGTTAACCCTGAATGTAATCTCGTTAACGTAACTTAATTCCACTTTTTTGCCCAATTGCCTTAACTCGTTTGAAACGGTTAACAAGTCAACATTTCGTCCGGAATTAAACAATCTTGCAATGGCTTCAAAAATATCCTGGTGTTCAAATTTGTAAAACAATTCTTTGCTATGAATTAAACCAATGACTTCAATAAGGCAAAATCCATCAATGAGCATTGCACCCAATGTCACCGCTTCAATGTCAAGATCGTGCGGAGGTATTGGAGCAGCAGAAGGTTGTATCGCATTTTTCATTTGAAATAGAGATAATGATGTATTTTAACAGAGAAGGTTTAATAAAAAGAAAAATGTCAAAAGACACGG
>JBIKPL010000169.1:0-6455 GCA_044357485.1 Cytophagales bacterium | reverse complement strand
TCACGGCAGAAGCAATTTCCCCTATTTCATCATGCGATTGCATGGAGGAATCAATTTGAGGCAAATTACCATTTGAAAATTCTAATAAAACACTTTTCAAATAAATTACCTTATCTATTACTGCCTTGGCAATAATCTTGTAAAAAAACACACCAATACCGAAAATCACGAATAATGTTATCAAAATAACAGGCAATAAGTCGGGGCCAATAAATTGCATCAACGATAATTTCGTTTTAGGAATTAAAGTGACCGCATTCCAATTTTTACCTTTATAAATATAAGCACCAGTAGCTTTAGACCAACCACTTACCAAATTAGCAAATTCAAATTGATGACCAGCAATTTTAAGTGAAAAATCATCCGCTGCAGCAAGTACACTGTCTACTTTTATGCCTGCGTTTATAATTTTAGCATCGTTTGCATCAATAATTTCTCCTTCGTTTCTGGTAATCAACATCTTGGCATCGGGATAGGTTTGGTGCAAATCGGATTCTGCTAAAATTCTAATCGATTGTGTTACCTCTTTCCAACTTGCATAATTATACCAAACCCCTATTACTTTACCTAAAGCATCTTTAATAGGCGCCGCAAATGCCATCCCATAACCATCTTTTGTATAAATTGTTTTCACATCCTCATTTACCATAAAATCAGAATACCATGCGCCACCTTCAGGCCCAGAGGCTGAATTACAAACCCTAAACCATTCTTCATTGGCAAAATTTTTCCCAATTAAATTTTGAGTTACTATAGGTGTATTTGATTTATCAATGGTATTACTCATAATTACATTTCCTTGTAAATCACAAACAACCATCAAATCATACAGTACATAATACTGTACCATCGTGTTTATAAAAGTTTGTAAATCGGCTATGTGAGCCGTATCGCCTTGCAAACGATCTACTACTAATTTATTGACTGCAAATGCTTGCACATCGCCAAATCGTTCATAAAAATTTCGTTCTATTTTATCTAAAACTGCTTTTGAGGTTAATTTAGCCGTTACACTTTTAGCTTCATTTTCAACGGTAACAGATTGATACGCTTGGTAATAAAACAAAGAAAATAGCAATAACAATATCACTACAATTAATTGTGCTCCTAATTTTGCAAATAAATTGCCTTCAAAATAAGCTGATATTCTAGTAACTATTTTTTTCATGATCATTAATTAATGGGTATTGACTATTATGCGTAATAATTAGATTTTTAGCAAAACCGCAATCTGTTTTGTTTATGATTTTGAGTATGATGTTATACGAAAAAAAAGAGTTGATGGGTTGTCAGTATATATACTTAATTTATATAGGCAATTAATTTAATATGACAGCTAAATTAGTATTATACATTAAGCAAAAAAATGATTGTCAATAAATAGGTGTATTAATTCAGAAGCATTTTTTACTTTGTATTTTTTAATCATATTGGTGCGGTGAGAATCAATAGTACGTTTACTCACAAACAGTTTATCTGCAATCACTTGACTGGTACAGCCATCTTTTATCAAAGACACAATTTCAATTTCTCTTTTAGTGACAACATCATTCAATTCGCTATACAGCAGCATTTTTGTAGGTTTTGTATGGCGAAATGACTCTACAAAATCAATTATTTCATTAGCAAAATATTGACCTCCATTATATACGGCATAAATGGCTCGTATTAATTCATCATATCCTTGACTTTTCAACAAATAGGCTTTAATACCGGCCATTAGTGCTTTATGGATATATAATTCTTCTTTATGATCAGATAAAACTATAATTTTGCTTTTAATTTTTTGCTTTGTGATTATTTCAATGAGCATCCAAACTGAAAACTCCAACACATCATCATTAATTACAATAATATCAGGTTTTAAAACGATAGACTCTTGTATGGCTTCATTTCCTGTTTGGCAATACCCTATAATGGAAATGTCAGCATGGTTTTTAAAGCAAATCTTTAATACATCCAACATTAATACATTATGATCAACTACTAAAACTTTAATAGGTTTCATGGTATTGCTAATTATTTAAATTATAATGCAATAATACGACGGTAAACCAAATTACGTTATGCGTATTTATACTCATTTATCAAAAAACAACATTAATATTGCATTTTATAGCTTAAAAAATGACTTATAATAGATGAATATAGATATAAATTAAGAAAATTGGTTTAAAATAAATACATGAATATTTAAAATACTTAAAATTGGGTAATTTAAAATAGTCAAAATTTAAAATATCGCAGCATTAATGCGCCATATTAATCATTTTAGTGCAAATATAGCTTAAGAAAAGGTCAATTAGGGCATTGACATACTAATTTCAGAGGGAATTTTACCAAAATCTATTATAAAATTAACTTGTCGTTCAATAGTCGACTAGCCTTCAAAAATAATAATCTACTAAAGGAGTTTCGTAATATTAGGTTGAATAACACCTTGTTTTGTTTACAGTATCAGTAAAACTAATAAACAAAACTTGCATTTCAAAAAATAATGAATTATAATATAATTGTTTAGCCTCATTTGCAGGCAAATAGCATAAATTTAAATTTTGCACAAACCACGATAGCCAAAGCACCTTACTACTCCACTTCCAATGCAATCATTTTGAGATCTTGCGAATTGGGTCCACTCATAAGCATAAATTTACCTTTTTCGACACCATACGACATATTCAAATCGTAAAATGAAAGTTCGTTGGGGCCAATTTCAAATTCAACCAAATTTGATTCTCCAGGCATTAAAGTTACTTTTTTAAATGCTTTTAGCTCTTTTATTGGTCGTGTCACAGAAGATATTTCATCTCTAATGTACAACTGTACTACATCTGAACCTTTCATTTTGCCAGTATTGGTCACTTTGATAGACACCAAAGCTTTGCCATCGGCCTTGATTTTGGGCTTGTTTAACAGTGGCGCTTCATAGCTAAAAGTGGTATAACTTAAGCCAAATCCAAATGGATACAATGGTGTGCTTTCTTCGAAAGAATAACCAAAGTTAGCCATAGGTTTGTGGTTGTAAAATGAAGGTAATTGGTTGGCACTTCTAGGCACAGTGATAGGCATACGACCACTAGGGTTTACATCGCCAAAAACAATATCAGCCACGGCAGTGCCGGTTTCTTGTCCGGCATACCATCCTTCTAAAATGGCATTGGCACGATCATTTACAAAATTTAACGTAAGCGGATTGCTATTCATTAAATAGATAATAATTGGCTTGCCAATTTTCAACAACTCTTTCACCAAAGCATTTTGGTCGCCTGGCAAATCTAAACCCGAATGGTCACCCAAATGTTTGTTGCCAGTAGTATTTCTATTGATTTGATCGTTACTACCGAGTACCAAAAGCACCACTTCAGCTTGAGAAGCCACTTCAACTGCTTTTTTGATGAGCTGATCATTGGTATCCATGTTAATCATTTTGGCAGTATCGCTTTTAAACCCTTCTCCTTCTTTGGTAATTCGGCAACCTTCTGCATAATACACGGCAGTTTCTTTGCTAACTTTGGCTTTAATGCCTTCCAATACGGTAATTTTGTTGAGCGGCTTTTCTGTGTATTCTCCTAACAAACAACGATTTGCATTTGGACCAATGACGGCAATTGATTTTAAGTATTTTTTATCCAATGGCAAAAGTCTATTTTCATTTTTCAAAAGTACTATTGATTCTGATGCTGCTTTTAAAGACACATAACGATGATTTTGACACCCCACGGTTTGTTCTGCAAAAACAGGATTCACGTAAGGATTTTCAAATAAACCGAGTAAAAACTTTGCTTTTAAAATACGCGTCACTGCTTTGTTAATATTTAATTCAGGAATTTCTTTGGTTTTAACAAGTTTAATCAAATGCTCATAGCTGTTGCTATCAGGCATTTCTAAATCTATGCTTGCATTGATGGCTAATTTGGCTGCTTGGTATTGGTCAACCGCAATAAAATGATTGGTCACCAATTCAGAAATCCCTCTTCTACTTGAAACAATAATGCCATCATAATTGAGCTCCCTTCTCAACAAATCATATAAAACAGGTTTATTGGCATGAATAGGTATACCCGACAATTCATTATAAGCTACCATTAATCCACCCACTTTGGCTTCTTTGATGGCCGCTTTAAAGGGCGGCAAAAAAACCTCCCTAAACATACGGTCCGACATTTCAGCAGGTCCTCCATTATGTCCACCATCATTAGCGCCATTAGCGCCAAAGTGCATGGCGGTGGCCAACACCCTTAATTGTGGGCCACTGCCTTGCATTTCTTTGATGGCTGCTACCCCCAATTTGGATACCAAATAAGGATCTTCTCCAAACGTAGTTGAAAAATTCCCCCATCGCAAATCCCTAGCGATATCTAAATTGGGACCATAGCCTTGGTGGGTTCCTCTTGATTTTGCTTCTATGGCAATGGTTTTATACACCTCTCCAATTAAATCTTCGTTCCAAGAACTCGCTAAGCCAATGGGTACAGGAAAAATGGTGGCATCTTTGGCTTTATGACTATGTAACATTTCATTCCCTATAAACAATGGAATCCCTAAACGTGAATGTTCAATGACAAATTTTTGTATTTGATTTGCAATCAAGGCACTTTCTTTGGCTCCTTTGATTTCGCCTAAACCAACGATTTGACCAGGACAATCTTTTAAAGATGATTTGGCTAATTTAATTTGGAAAACGCCTTTTGGGTCAAACCATGCTGTTTTATTAGCTTGCATGGTCATCATTTGTGCGACCTTTTCTTCTATAGTCATACGACTTAGTAAATCATGAACCCGCTCATCGACAGGATATTTTGGACTCATGTATTTATGACTGTCCTCTAATTTACCTTGACCACCTTTGGCGAAAGTGGCAGTATACATCACAAATATTAAGAGACTAATACTAAGTAATCGAATTTTTGATGACATAAAAGATAGCATTTTCACAGTTTAGTTATCAACAACAGAGTTATGACAATAATTTAATCATTCCCGCAATGCTACATAATTGTTATATCAATGTTAATAAATTATTAACAAAGCAAAATGCGCATTGAAGTGGAAATAATTTTACTTAATTTCGAGCACAATTTAGAAATTAATCATCAAATTAATCAGTTAAATTACTCCAAAATTTATGTTCGGCCTAGATCCTACCTTAACAACCTTATTGATTATCTGTATTGCAGCAGTATGTCTGTTTGAATTCGCAAATGGTTTTCATGATACAGCCAATGCGGTAGCTACAGTTATTTATACCAAATCTTTACAACCAATGCAAGCAGTAATGCTGTCAGGGGTACTAAACTTTCTTGGCGTATTAACTGGAGGTGTGGCCGTAGCCATGGGTATTGTAAAATTATTGCCCTTAGAAGCCTTGGTTGACCAAACCGTTTACCAAACACTTGGAATGATTATGGCAATGTTGTTAACAGCCATCATCTGGAACGTAGGTACGTGGTATTATGGCATTCCATGCTCTTCATCACATACTTTATTAGCTTCCATTCTTGGGGTAACGTTGGCTTTTAGTTTCACACCAGAGGCTAATGGTGCGACGATGGATTGGGGAAAAGCAGGTGAAATTGGGCTTTCTTTATTGTTTTCGCCTTTGGTAGGATTTTTATTTACACTCGCGTTGATGTTTACCTTAAAAGTATTGGTAAAAGATAAAATGATTTTTAAAGAGCCAAATCCTAAAAAAAGAACACCAAAATGGATCAGAGCTATCTTAATTACCACTTGTTCTGGGGTAAGTTTTGCCCACGGATCAAATGATGGTCAAAAAGGGGTTGGTTTGTTGATGTTAGTTTTAATCGCATTATCTCCAGCTTATTTTGCTTTGAATAATGATTTAGATGTAAATACCATCAGAATTGAAGCCAACAAAGCCTCCGTATTTTTACCTTCTATGGATTCAATTGCCTTTAAAAAAGAAGATGGGGAAAAATATGTAAAAGGTGCTGGTGCCATTAAAAAAATTGCAAGCATTTTTGCGAAAGCAGATTCTACAGGGAAAGAGTTAAGTACCAAAGACAAAATTTCTTTGAGAAAACAAATCATGACCATTAGCAAAAATTTTGAAAAATTGGAAGACGCTGGGTATAATAAAGATTTTAGTGCCAGTATTGCTTTAGCTTTCCCAGGAAAAGATTATAAAGACTTTAAAAACAAAATTAAACAACTGAAAAAACACACCGATTATGTACCAGATTGGTCGTTAATTTTAATCTCTCTTTGCTTAGGTCTTGGTACCACCATCGGTTGGAAAAGAATTGTGGTTACTTTGGGTGAAAAAATCGGAAAACAACATTTAACCTATGCTCAAGGTGCTTCTGCTGAATTATCAGCAGCTTTAACCATTGGTTTTAGTACTTATGTCATGAAATTACCTGTATCAACGACACAAATTTTATCTTCGGGTATAGCTGGTGCCATGGTAGGTAGCAAAGGGGTTGGCAATTTAC
>JBIKPL010000167.1:0-6475 GCA_044357485.1 Cytophagales bacterium | reverse complement strand
GCAATTGAGGCATTGATGAAAAAATAGCCACCAATAAAAAAGCGATGTGGTTGATTTGTTAAATAATCAACCACCTATCGTACCTAAAATGCGAAAACGTTTACTTTTTTTGGGCAATCATTACATAACCAAACGGAAAACTCTGCGCGGTTTTATGGCTTATTTTTTTTCCAAACTTTGTTTTGATAAAGAGCCAAGTTATTTTTTGAACTACCATAGCCATAAACTTACCTACCACCGGAATATTTTTTAGTAATTTGGCGCTAATATCTGTTAAAATTTCGGGAGCACCGCCGTAAGGTTTTAAAGACACAATGGTATAGCCACAATCTTCAGCCATTGATTTCAGGGCAAATTGGGTATACCTAAAATAATCAAATGGTTGTTCGTGTAACCAATAAAAAAATGGGACATTCATTAATAAATAACCATCCGAAGCCAATATCCTATGGGTTTCACTTAGTAAAAGTTCAGGTTTTCGAATGTGTTCTAATACATCCGAAAGAATAATGGCTTGGTACGTACCAGTTTCTATTTCAAGAGGTTGGTTTAGATCTTGTTCAAAATCTAAATAGGAGTTTTCATGCATAGAATTTCCCCAATCTACACAAGTGATGTCGGTTGCATAATCTTTATACAAACAATACAAAGGAGCCATGCCACAACCCAAATCAAGCAATTTACCAGAAACATAGGTAGGAATATTTTCAGCATAAAAAGCTGCAATAATATCGGCAATTAACCTTGACGAAACAGTGACATGTTTGGTATCTCTTGAAGCCTTAAGGCTTGATTTACTTAAGGTATATTTACTTGGAGTCCAATGAGCGGTATTTTTCATTTTAAATATGAAATTTTCTAAGAATGAACCTTCTTATTTTAAGAAAAAAACCGGTTTTAGGACTCATGTGTTTGATTGGTAAATTTTTCTTCAACACGATTGATTGGTAATCGGGCACATCAAAAAACAATGCATACGAATACAAACTGTCAATATAAAAACCATTTGAATAAAAATTATCAACCAATAAATTGGTATGCAAAGGTTGGTCTATCACTTGTAAAAGATCTGGTCTGTGCTCAGTAATCCATTCTAAAGCCCTAGGATCAGGGATATTGATTAATATGGCAGATTTCTCATGCGTATGTTTGGCAATGCGGGCAAATAAATTTTGATGTTGTTCAATCGGAATATGCTCTAAAACATCAGGTAAAACTACAATATCAAACTTTTCTGGTCTTTCAAAATCAGACATATCAGACACCATAAATTCCATATTAGGTTTATCCTTATAAGTGCTTTTGGCGATCTCAATACTCCTAGGGCTAATATCAACGGCAACAATTTTACCTGTAGTAATTTGAGAAGCAATAAAATGGGTAAAATTACCTATGCCACAACCAATCTCTAATATGGTGGAATTCGGGTTAAGCCCCAATTTTTTAATGTTATTAAAAATAGTTAAGTGCCTTACATTAATCCCAACGTTTTGTTGTTTAGATGCAAATCCATCATAGTAGGTGGACACTTTTTCTCTTAAACTTTGCTCTGCCATAATATTTACTTTACTAACAATTCTACTAAATCCACCAATTCCTTTTCTCTTCTACTCACCGGAAAATTATCTACGATTCGAGCGCCTGCTTGTTGACTCAACAAAGATTTATCGGCATTCACGGCCAGTTTACACAAATCAACCAACTGGTTTACATCCCTTTTTGGTAATACAAAACCTGTATCGCCAATAATATACGGAATAGAAAACACTTCCGACCCAATAGGAATACACCCCGACATCATGGCTTCGCATAAGGCATTGGGAAAACCTTCGGCCATCGATAATTGGAAGTAAAATTCATATTGGTTAAGATAATCATTTACCTCATCGTAGGGCACAGGAGGAATAATTGCCACATTCGCAGGCACCGCTACATCAAGGTCTGTTGTTTTACCAATAATGGTAAACGTATAATCTGGCAGTTGCTGAGCTGCTTTTAAAATCAAATCAATTCCTTTTCTATAAAAAGTACTGCCTGAAATATCTATAGAAATGGTAATAAAAGAATTGGGTTTACGCTTTTCTTGTTTATTAAAAAAACGAGTAGCTTCATACCCATAATACATTGGAATAATCTTTTTATCGAGCTTTGGCATAAAATAACGCAAGCCTTGTCGAGGAAAATCAGCTTGATCATAGGTGTAAGCACTGTCGATCATAGATTCATGCACCACTACTAAATTGCTTACATGCGTGCATGAAAACTCCGCAATTTTTCTCAGTATGCCTTGGTTAAAAATACCATAATGAATCGATGGAAAGCTATAGCAATCAAATCCGGCAAGAATAATGGTTGAGGGAGTTTTAAACAACCATGTACATAAAGCAGGCAAAAAAGTATGGTAACCGGCAAACATACAAATCGTTGCGTCTACTTTGGGCATCCAATACAACATAAAAAAAAATTGTTTCATCAATAATAAAGGTGTTTTCCATTTTGGATGAGATGGAAAACCAAATTCTATAACCTCATAATGTTTGGCTAATAAATCTACATCCTTTCGAATAAAAGTATATTTGTTTGAGTATATACAAAGTATCTTTTTCTTCATGGATTGCTTAAGGGAGTAACAATTAATTGTGTATAATTAACGAAACTAATAATTAAAAATAACTATTCAAATGCAGATGAAGAATATAATCCTTCACAATACATTTTAAACAGGTGATAGCATTGCTAATCCGTTTTATTTACCATTTTTTCTTTCAACAGCAAAATGTTTTTTTCCACATAGGTATAAAGTAACCAAGCGGCACCGATGGTGATAAACATAATAATGGGATAAAGCAAAAGGTGATTATAGGGTGACGCCTTAATAAAGCCAAGTATCGGTTGTTTTTTACACCATACTAAAAACCAATATAAAATCATTTTATGGCTCAAATACAACGAAAAAGAAATTTTCCCTATCAAATTCAACCACTTCATTTCGATATTGATAATGCATTGGTCATTTAAAGCAAGGTTTAAAATAATGGGCATCAGCAACAATGAAAATATTAATTCACTAAATACCAAAGGATTAACAAACGTTGAAAAAGCAAAATAAAATACAATAAGCAAAGCCAAGGCAATTTGCACCCATTTTTGAAAGATAAACTTCAAGGAAAATAGGCTTGGAACGTTGATTAATTTTTGAGATTGATAATACATAAATGCCCCAATACCACCTAAAAGAAAGTTATCAAAACGAGTTTTATCCAGAAAAAAACTTAACCCAGCAGGCACTTTCAAAAACCATTTCACCCCATACCTTATGGCGATATACGTCAGCATTAAACCCACAAAACCATACCATATCGTTTTAAATTGCTTAAACCTAAACAACTGAGGGTGAAAAATATAATATTGGTCTTCGGCCCCTAATGTCCAAATAGGATCAATCACCACATTTAAACCAAACATCGCAAATGCCACATTCGACATCATGAATATACAAAGCAGCAAATATTCGTACCCCATGTGTGTCGGCCACCAGAAAAATGAAATCGCCAACAGTATAAAATACAAAGGCCAAATACGGATATATCGTTTGCTATAAAACAACTTATAATTAATGGTGCCTGTTTTTAATTTTTCGTTGATTAAAAAATAAGTACTTAAGAATCCGCCTAACACAAAAAAAATGGTAACTGCTGTACTGCCCAATATTGTCCAATTGCTGAGATGAGCAATATTTTTATGACCCTTTAGTTGTTCAAAATGAGACACAATTACCAACAAGGCGGCAATACCCCTCAAGGCATCAAGGTTAGGAAGGTATTTTTTAGTACTCATGGTAAATCGATTTATGGGTTGCTTACGAACATTGTTACCTAAAAAGTTATGTTATGAATAAAAACGCTCATTTCAAGCAGCACCTAAATCAAGAAAGAGACCTCTTTCGAGCTCTCTTTCTTGCTAATCAATACGTTTAAAGTAGGTTAAGCCAACAACGCCACAATTTTTTCTCCCATGGCTTGTGTACCTAAAATTTTATCTTTTGGCGTAGAAGCATCTGCAATATCCCCCGTTCTGAAGCCTTGTTTCAAGGCTTGATCAACAGCTGTAATGATGGCTTCCGCTTCTTTGGTTAATTTAAATGAAATCTCTAACATCAAAGCAACTGATAAAATAGAAGCCAATGGATTGGCAATGCCTTTGCCCGCAATGTCATGGCCAGAACCGTGAATTGGTTCATAAAAACCAACGCTATCTCCTACTGAGGCAGAAGCTAACATGCCCATAGACCCTGCAATTTGAGAAGCTTCGTCGGTAAGAATATCCCCAAACAAATTGGCGGTCAATACCACGTCAAAACGTTTTGGATCTTTGATCAACTGCATGGCTGCATTGTCAATAAACATGTGCTCAGTGGTTACGTCAGGGTATTTCAAAGCGATTTCTTGCACCACTTCTCTCCATAAACGAGACGATTCCAACACATTGGCTTTGTCTACCGAACAAAGTCTTTTGCTCCTTACTTGTGCGGCTTCAAATGCTTTGATGGCGATACGTTCTACTTCATAACGAGAATATACCATCAAATCAGAAGCGGTATTTCTATCTTCTGAACGTTTCTTCTCACCAAAATAAACGTCGCCAGTTAATTCTCTAAAGAAAAGAATATCGGCACCTTTTAATATTTCAGGTTTAATGCTTGAAGCCCCTAACAATTCGTCAAACAATTTGATGGGACGAAGGTTGGCATACAAACCAAGTTCTTTTCTGATTTTTAACAAACCTTGTTCTGGTCTTACTTTGGCAGAAGGATCATTGTCGTATTTGATATGGCCAATCGCTCCAAAAAGGATAGCATCTGTTTTTCTGGCTTTTGCTAAGGTTTCATCCGGTAGCGGATTTCCTGTGGCTTCAATGGCCACGTGTCCCATTAAAGCTTCATCAAAAGTGAAATCGTGCCCAAACTTAGTACCGATTGCTTCCAATACTTTTTTACCCCAAGTAGTCACTTCCTGACCAATTCCATCACCAGGAATTACTAGTATGTTTTTTTTCATTTATTAGATTAACTTTTTAAATGTATTATTTGGATTTTGACGTGTATCAAATACGTCTGTAATAAATATTTTTTTACCTTCAATAATATAGAATACTTTGTAATAACCACAAATTAAAAACCTGTGCCCTTGATTTAATTCAGCAAGTGCTGGTTCTTCAATTCCAGAAAAAGGATGCTTTTTGAGTGTTTTGGAATAATTAATAATATTAGTCACCATACTCTTTGCAACTTTTTTCCCTGCAAATTTATCATAAAAATAAAAAATATCATTTAAAGACTTGATTGCAATTTCAGTCCATATCAGTTGCATATCACCATTTTTTAATGTCACTTTCTAAATCTCTAACAGACTTAACATTTCCATCCTTAATATCTTTATTTGCTTGTTGCGCTTTAGATAGTAAATATTCTTTAGTAGGTTGATGAAACTCATTAGAAATGCTTTTAGAAATTAATTTTTCTATTTTTTTAATTAATTCATCATCCTTAATTAAGGGTACATTTTCAATGATATTTAATTTTCGGTCATTAATAGATGTTTTCATAATTAGCTAAATAATATAACTGAATCTGAATAAAATTCAACCAACACAAGCGCAGGCCTAAGTTTGTTACTTGATAAATCAGTAAATGGAAATGGAATTAGTACGATATCTCCCTTAGCCATTATACTTTTCTTTTATATCTGAAACAGTATATAAATCTTCTTCTTCACTCAAAAATCCAAACGCTTTACTTTCACTATTCAGTTGTTGAATAGCATTGACAAGCAGTTGATCTTCGTATTTTTTAATAATAAATTCAGCAAAATCAACTATTTCAATCGCCTTATCATTAGGCAATTGATTAATCATTTGAATGGTTTTGTCTATAATAGCCTGACGAGTCATCATGATCATTTTTTTGCTTAAATATATTTATTAAATGACTCTTTTACTAGCAAAAATTAAATGCTTTGCTCGCTTCGTATTTTTCGATTTCAGATTTTAAGCTCAATACATAATCAATATCGTCATATCCGTTTAACAAACATGTTTTTTTGTATGGATTGATTTCAAATGCTTCTTGTTCGCCTGAAGGTAATTTCACCAATTGCGCTTCCAAATCTACTTCGATTTTTGCATTGATATCAGCAGCAGAGGCTGCAAATATTTTCGCCAAAAACGGTTCTGAAACCTGAATCGCCAATAAGCCATTGTTCAAGGCATTGCCTTTGAAAATGTCAGCCAAGAAGCTAGAGATTACGACATCAAATCCGTAATCAACCAAAGCCCAGGCAGCATGCTCACGGCTAGAGCCGCAACCAAAGTTTTTGCCTGCAACCAACACTTTACCAGCCTTATAAGCAGGATCATTTAAAGTAAAATCAGCTTTCAATTGGTTGTCTGATTCGTAACGCCAGTCACGGAATAAGTT
>JBIKPL010000020.1:0-17652 GCA_044357485.1 Cytophagales bacterium | reverse complement strand
CTCAAACAAAGCCTCTCCCGCTAACGCAAAGCGAATTAGCCAATCATTTCAATTAAATGGAGTGGCCATTTTAGCATCATAATTTTAAGTGTATTTGCTAAAAATGATTTACAAATGATGTGAATTGCGTTTTTCAGCAGCCCCTACTTAAACACGGTAATCATTTTAACAAAAACATCGTTTACATAAAGCGCATAAATGCCTGACGTTACAAATTGTGCGGCCTTATTTTTACAATCCCATTCCGCTGGGGTCATTAACTCTGCTATCAGCACCCCATTTCTGTCAAAAATCTTTGAAGCACCAATTTCAGTAATGGTAAGGTTATCATTGATACCATCTCCATTTGGTGTTACTTCTGTGCCACAATTTCCGACACTTTTCACAGACACATGGTTGGTTTTTAACGTGTCTTTACAAGTGCCCAATTGATTGTTAATACTAAATAAATATTCTCCTGGTTTTAAATTATTAAAAACACCTTGTTGTGCATTCACTGTGTTACCGGTAGTAATATTGGTTAAAAAATATAAATAGTTAGCGTTGTAATTGGCATTGATTTCTACCTTACCATCATCAAAACAAGTGGCGTCTATAGTATTTAAATTAAAATCACTCGCGGCTACACTTTTAATTTTATACGTTTGTAATGTATTGGTATCACGACAAGCAGTGGACACATTATAAACAACCAGTGTATAGGTATTGTCGGGTAAATTTGTGAACAATGCATTACTAGGTTCATAAACCTGGCCGCTTATATTGTAAAGTAAAAAAGAATTGGTAGTGCTGTAATTTTGTATTTCTATTTCCCCTTTCCCTTTACAATTCGCTTCTGTTGAGGTTAAAATAAAATCTTTTGCTTTCAAACTTTTAATGGTGAGCACCACACTATCTGAGGTATCAATACAAGCACCTGGTTTTTCAACAAATAATTTATAATCACCATCTGTTAAATTGGTAAATTTTTCTAAAACAGCAGCTACCTGAATTTTGGTGGCTACATGATACAATTTATAAATATACAACGGATTATAATTGCTTATAAATGCCTCCCCTTTTCCTTCACAAGAAACGTCATTGGTCTTGATTTTAAAATTATCGGCATTTAAACTTAAAATATTGATTGAGCTTGTTTTAAGGGTATCAAAACAAGTAAGTTGCATATTGCCCACTACAAAACTATAATTTCCATCAATTAAATTGGTAAATTTCCCTTGTGATGCTAAAGTACTAATTGAGGTTGCGTTATTGATGAGTTTATATGTATACAAAGGATTATAATTAAGCACACTCACCTCCCCCTTATTGGAACAATTTTCTAGGTATGTAGTAGGAATAAAATCGAGTGCTTTAACATTTTTTACGGTAATGTATTGATAATTAAGACTATTTATAATACAATTTCCATTAAAATTATTAACGGTTAATTTATAGGTCCCTTCCCCAATATTTTTAAACGTTGAATCAAAAGTACTAATTTTGCTACCAAGTTTAAATGCATTTTCTAAGGCATAAACATAGCCTGCAGCATATCCCTTTACAACAATTTCATTTTTATTCAAACAAACATTAGGCTTTATAATCGTCTGCACGTTTCTGATATCAGGACAAGTAATTACTTTTAATTTAAGCTTAATTTTAGTAGAAGAAATGGTTAAACCGCTATAAGGTATCACATTAATATTTTGAATTTCACAATAATATTCACCTGTATCGGCTATAGTTAAGGTTTTAGTTAAAGTTGCACTTGCATTTGATAAAAGATAATTGTTATGACGCCAAATAAACCTGTCGCCAGTATAAGGCGTGTAATTAAGTTTAAGGGTCAAGGTATCGCCAATTTCAAATTCTACCACCGCACTATTGTTAAAAGGAATGGTATTCTGAGAATTAAAATCAAAAATGGTAAACCTGTCAATTGGATTTGGTTCAACAATGTTTTTTAAGGAATTATCAAGCTGCTGAAAGCCTAAATTATTATTGCCCAAATAAAATGCACCACCATTTTTCAAACTTTTATAATTCGTTAGCGATAAATAGGGCAATTCATTGATTTTATTATTTCTAGCATCAATAAAATTCAAAGCGGCATTGGGATGAAATGTAGCAATTTCTTCGATTAAATTATTTTTACAATCTAAGGAGGAAAGAGCGGCCAAAGATGCTATTTCATTTAAACTTGTGATTCTGTTTAGCCCACAATTAAGATTGGCTACATTAGGGCTATGCGATAAAGGATATAAAGCCGAAATATTGTTACTAGAACAATTAAAAATAGTTAAACTGTTAAATGTTGTATTATAAATACTGCCAAGGGTATCTATTTGATTTCCTGAAATATTAATTGCTGTAGCATTAGTAAAATACTGTAAGCCATCAATGCTTTTAATTTGTTTAGAAGAGCAATCAATTGTTCCTTTATATTGCACAGCAATGCTGGTATTGAATTGCGTGTTTGAGACAAAAGCTTGTGCTATTTGAGATTTTAAACACGAAGCAAATTGAGGATCTGGAATGGTATATATATTTTGAGCCAATAAGCTTTTAGATAAACTTATTAATGCAACACATATGTATATTATATATTTCATTATTTCAGAATTGTTATGGTACCTGTTTGGGTATCACCGTTTGAAAAATCAATTTCATACACATAAACACCTGTTGCTAATAGGTCACCATTTATGGTATTGCCATCCCAATTGATAACTTGAGACGCTGCATTACTACTTTTCCAAATAATTTGACCTTGTTTATTCAATACTTTTACAAGATAATCGGTTGAAGCATCAAGTGCATAAACCCAGGTTTCACCCATTATAGGGTTAAAAGAAAAATTATGTGCTGTATAACATTTTTTTGACGTCAATTGAAATGCTTTGTCAATGGTAGTTGTACAGCCAAGTATATCTTTAATGACCACTTGATAATTGCCTTTTGCTAAATTTTCAAAATTCGCGGAAGGTTGAAAATCCAAGCCACCATTAATAGAAAAAACATAAGGCGATTTACCCCCTTGAATAGAAGTAGTGGCAATATTGATTGATCCATTAGCAGCCTCTTCACAACTTTGTGTTTGGTATAATTGCGCGTTTATAACCACCTCATCACAGTTATTTGCCCTAACCGTTGGTAAAATCTGAGCTGATACAGGAGAATTTTTAGTTTCAATGTCTTCAGCCAAAACTTCATTGTTTTTTTCGATTGCCGGTATTTGTATCGTTGTAATAGGTAATACTATTGAATCTAACTTATGATTTGAAATTATAACTTGTTGCTTTTGTTTTTTATCAATAGGTGTAATAAGGTGTTGAGGTGCTAAATCAATAGAATTTTCGACCTTTACCTTTGTTTGATTGGCAATAGTTTGTAAAGAATTATGCTTATCACCACTATAAAAATAAAATAAGGTCGCGGAAGCAATGAACAAGGAAGCACCAAGAAAAAATAATTTATTTTTTAACTTCATCTTATCTGCCTCATAAGTTGAGGCTACAGTGTTATAAATATCATTGAATCGTTTTTCTATAATCAACTCATTGGTCAAAGACTGCAATGTTACTTGTTCGGCAAGCATCGCATCGTCTTTTAGTAATTGCTTAAAATGCTCCCCATCAGTCTCCGAGAGCTTATTGTTTAAGTAATTGTCAATTTGATGATATAATTCGTATTCAGGTTTCACTGTAATAACATTTCTTTAAGTCGTGGATTGTTTTTGACCAATTCCATTAAATATTTTTTGCATCTAAAATGGGCGGTTCTAGCAGCATTTTCACTAGAAAAACCCATTCTTTCCATAATATCTTCGTAAGTTAAATCTTGATAAATAGTATAGGTCAATAATTTTGAACACTTTTCATCGAGCATGCCAAACAATTGCTGTATCGCTTCACTTCTTTCATTGGCTACAATTTTTTCATCCGAAGCCTCAAAAATTTCATTTTCTGGCATTAAATGCGGATCAACAATCTCAATTTTAAGATTTCTTTTTACTTTATTTATCCACAAATTTTTAGCTATACTATAAATATAACCATCAATTTCAAATTTTTCATCATACTTATTGCTCAGTACTTGTTTGTAGAATATTAATAATGCATCATGAAACAAATCTTTTACTTCTTCCTCTGCCTCAGTATGTAAACCAACGATTTTTTTAATTTTTGGCAATAGCGATTTGTAAAGAACTTGAAGTGCTTTTTGATCTTGCCCTGATTTAATGGCATTGATAATATCTAGATCTCTCTTTAGCAATTTGGTATACTACAATTGGTTTATAAAAATATTACACGAAAATGAAAAAAATTTAACGAAATTTACGGTTATTCAAATTATAACTTAAATTCATAAGTTTAATTTACCCATATTTAGCAAAATATTCAATAATATAGCGCTGTTCTAAATTTAGAAATATTGAGAATTTTGTTCGCCATAGTTTTTTTCATTAACATCCTCCCCTTATCTGCTCAACAAGAAAATAAATATCCTGTAGAGTTTGGTCAGTTTATGAATACGACTATTTTGTATAATCCTGCTGCTTATGAGGCACACAATCATATTAATTTTCAAGCAGGTATTTTACAATATATAGGACCTTATAAATCCATTAAAACCTATTACAGCACATTATCTTATCAACTTATAAAAAAATATACACACACCTTTGGTGCAAATTTTTTTGCTGATCATGAAGGGGATTTAATTACAAGAAATAATTTTTATGGAAGATATGCCATTCAAATGACACTAAATGAGAAATATAGTTTGGCCTCGGGTACTTCCATTGGTTTTGTAAACTATGCTTTCAACGGTTCTACTCCATATTCAACTGGTGCTGCTACAAATATAGATGCGAGTGTAGGCATTTGGTTACATCATAAAAAATATAATGTTGGCTATGCATTAAATCAATTAACCAATAGTGTGTTAAAACCAATAGAAGAATCATTTATACTACATCCCTATTCAACCTTTAATGCAGATTATATTTACCGTTGTCATCCGAATTTAAACTTAAAAGGCTATCTCGTCTCAAGGCTTTATAATAAAATTTCGAATAATGTAGAAGCCGCGATTTTACTTGAGCATTACCAAACCTTCAATTGGGGAGTGGGGTTAAAAACACAAAGAGGAATTAATTTTTATATTGGCATCAATAAAATTCCAATTGTAGAAGATAATCTACATATATTGTTTTCATATTTTATTCCAACCTTTGAAAATCAAGCCAATAGGTACAATTTTTTTGAAATTAATTTGTCTTATGGTATCAATGTTAAACAAGCCAAATAACTAGCATCATCATCTGCTAATACCTGGGTGCAAGCAAATCCAGCAGACAAGGCATGGGTTTCAAGCGTTGCATAATCTAAATATAGCCAAGGAAATGTTGAAGAATGATTTTCATAATGGATAGCATATTCTAACTCACCATAATAAGCACCATTTAAGTCAATTAACATTGATCCATCTTCTTCTACAAACATATACATGATATCAGTAGATTCTAAATATATTTTTCCACCAAAATTCAATAATGATTTTAAATGCAGTAATAATTTATCCAACCCTGCAATTGTTCCTGCAATTCCAATTCCATTCATTAACATCAACATGGTATCAAAACCTTTTTCTTGGTAAGTAAAAATATCATGGTGAATAACTTGGTGAATACCTCGTTGCAACATAATATCACAAGCTAAAGGAGATAAATCTAATGCTGTAACCTCTAATTTTCTTTTTTGTAAAACAATGGAATGAGCACCCGAACCAGCACCAATATCTAAAATTTTTCCTTTACATGCATCCAAAGCAACCCTTTCTATTTCGGGCATACCACGGTATGTTCTAAACAGTGCACTTACTTTAATTTTTTCATTTTGGGTGATGGTTGAATTTACCGTAATATTGGCTTTCTTATTACCTTGATAATAATCGGCTATAGCAACACCAAATGGGTCTTGGTTCATTTTTTAATATAATTTAGGAAATACAAAGATTAAACTTTTTTACCACATTATTCCCTTTCATTGCAAATGTAATAGGGCCTAAATGATTAAAGTTTATACCTTTGTTTCAATTAGCATTTAAAAGTATGTTAGTTCTAATTAACACGACAAAATATTAACAAAATAAATTTTCAATTATGCTTCAATTAAAACAAATTGAAATAACTTATCCACAATTAACTAAAGCAACTTTGGCTAATTTGAGTCTCCATGTGGGTAAAAATGAAATTGTTGCATTAGTTGGCCCAAGCGGAAGTGGAAAAAGCACCTTATTAAAAATTGCAGCAGGATTACTCAGTGTGGATAAAGGGGAAGTGTCACTCAATAAAATACACATTAACAGTCCTGAGGAACAATTAGTAGCTGGGCATCCAAAAATTAAAATGATTCACCAAGACTATAATCTCTTTCCCAAAGTCTCGGTTGTGGATAATATTGAATTTCACTTAAGGCATTTGGTTGATAAACAAAAAAATAAACGCATCAACGAAATGTTAAAACTATGTAAATTAGAAAAATTAAAAGATAAAAAACCCTATGAACTTTCAGGTGGTGAAAAACAAAGATTAGCCATCGCTAAAACTTTGGCAGATGAACCATTATTGTTATTGATGGACGAACCTTTTACTGCCCTTGATAATATTTTGAAAAATGAAATCATGGATGATATTTTTGAAATTATTGAAAAGGCACAAATTAGTACCTTATTTGTAACCCACGATACCAAAGATGCTATTAGTTATGCACATCGTGTACTGGTTATGAAAAATGGGAAAATAATCTCTAATACCACTCCAGAAAATACTTATCAACAACCCAAAAATAAATTTGTTGCCGAATTTTTTGGTAATGCGAACATTATACCCGCTTCACTTGCCCATTTATTAGCTATCAATATCCAAAGTGATGGCGCTTTGGTTATTAGGTATGAAAATATTTACGAAGATAAAAATGGCTTTGAAGCAATGGTACTTGAAACCAAATATGTAGGCTTTTGTTACGAAAACAAAATTTTAATTGCCAATACCATAGCATTAAAAATGTGGACAAGTGAAAAACCAGCAGCAACAATTCATATAAAAATAGGCAGTTATTGGGAATTATAATTTATCTCCTCTTAATAGCCTAAATCTTTTTCTTGCTTCTGGCACAAAAATACTGCCTGGATATTTAATTAAAAGTTCTTCATACATAGCTTTTGCTTTGTCTACGTTTAATAGCGTATCTTGGTATAAGCTTGCTAATGTAAAATAAGCATCATCTCCATAAATATCATCTGCATAGTTATCCACAATTTTTTGAAGTTTTATTACGGCATTTGCGTGATTTCCTATTTTAAGAAGCACTTTAGATTGTAACCAATATACATCATCGGTAATTTTGTCTTGTGGATAAAGTAGCAACAAAGAGTCTAATTTATTCAAAGCTATATCATATTCATTTTTAAAGATGAGTAGTTCTATTTTTGAATATGCCAATAAAATATCAGAAACTGAATCTGCTAATAATTGATCTTGAATAAAAACACTTAACTGAATTGCATCATTGGCTATTTCTCTTGTAGTTGCTTGTTTTAATATATTTAATTGCTCTTGCGCCAATAAAAACTCCCCTTTATAATAAAACAATTTTGCGTTTTTAAATTTGGCTTCATACGCCAAGGGACTATCTTTAACTAATTTTTCAGCTTGGGAATATAATAAAGAGGCATCCCAAATTTCATTGTTTAATAATTTAACATCTGCTAAATCAATTTTAAGTTTTGCCAACATGGTAACATCTTTGGTAATGGCGATGGCATCTTCTAATAATTTTTTAGACTTATCAACATCTCCTAAATAAAAAGCGTATAACAAGGCTATCGCTTTTTTGGCTTCAATTTGAGCAGATACCTGATTGATGTTTGCTAAATATTGTTGATAATCGTTGATAAGTAAAATTATTTTAGACTTATCAACAGGATATGTATACTGTATTAATGATTCTTTTACTTTAATGCTATAATAAATAGCGGTATGAAAATTCACACCATTAGGATAGGTATTTTTAATATAGTCAAATATCAAACTTGCATTTGTGTAATCTTTATTTTTAAAGCTAATTAATCCAATTGGTAGCATTTGTGCGCCCTGCAGTTTATTTCGCATATCAAATGCCTTTGCTTGAATGTATGCTTTATAAAAATCTTTTTGTTGTATATAAAGCCATGTAATTAATTCAATAAAATGACTATTATCTGGTTCTTCTTGTAATACTTTCAGGATTTTAATTTCTAAATAATCATACGCTTCTTTGGTTGACAAATTTACTTGCAAATTATTTTCAATAGTGGTTAACATTTCTGCATTAGGTTGTAATCTTAATAAGTTAATGAATTCATTAACCATCAAAGTGGTATTACCCGTAAGTTTATATAAATCTGCCATTTGGAAAGCATAATTAAATGGATTTCCCGAATGTAACCTTGCTGATTGGTATAAATCTTTAGGGATATCAAAAACTTTTTTGTCTATAAAATATTGACATACAAAAAATAAATTTTCCTCGTCTTTGATTGTCTTCTCTTTTAATTTTATTAATTCTTTATTAGCCAGGTTATTATTACTATACGCTTGGTAAATTAAAATTAGATCAGCACTGTAAGCTATATTTTGTGGATTTTTTTTTCTGGTTTTAATAACAAATTTTTCTGCCGCTGCATAATCTTTTAAAAAAAGCAAACTTGATAAATAATTAGTATATATCGATAAACGGTTATCTTCATTTTTTAAGAGTTTTTCATAAATTACTCTTGCTTTATCATATTCTGCCTGCTGATAGTATTGATTTCCAAGATCAATTTCTTGCCCGTACACTATAGGGACATAAAAAATCAAGAAAAATAAAAATAATATGCTTTTTAAGTTATCCACAGTGTAGTAATAATAGTTTAATTAAATTATTAAATTTTATTTTTCTTTTATCCTTTATTATAATGTTGATATGGTTGAAAACTTTTAAAATTTACTATTGTTTATCTAAAATGTGTATAATATGGTAAAACTTGATTCATTATTCACATTAAGGTTATCATTTAACTTTATGTTTATGAATGATTTATATATTTATCCACAGTCTGTTCATTACTTTAAAATATGTACTGTTGATTGTTATTTGATGTGAATAGTGCTGTTTAATGTGTGAAGTTTTACACTTAAGTCCACATTATTTATTGAATTTGATACTTATACACATTATTTAGATTTTTTAGATTATATGTTCCACATACTTTCTTTATGTAAACTGTTAAATACATAGATTATCCACATTTATTTTAAATCAATATTGATATCTAACACTTCCCAATTTTCTTTTAAAGTGATTTCTTCATTATAATAGCTAACTGATTCTGGTTGTATTTTAGATTTATAATTTCCTAAATCCCATACCCCGTTGTTATTCGTGTCATTTATTACTCTAACGCTATATTTACCAGGTTTAATTTTAGTAAATATATAATTTGGCGTATTTATAATTTGTTCTGTTACTTTATAGTTATTATCAAGTAATTGAACAATAAACGAATTTTGACTTGTATTTATTTTCCCTTGTATTGTACCTGTTTCTGTGATATCACTAATTAAATATTTTCCTTTTATACTGTAAATAGAATCCCCATTGATGGTTTTAAGTTTCTTGTTGTCTATTTGTATTATGATAGAATCTTTCGCTGTAAAGCTATTGTTAATCAATATTTTATCATTATATGTATTTACAGTATAATCTTTATTTATTGTTAATAGATCTGGTATTTTATTATTATCTGAATACAATTTTATGATATTATTTTCTTTTAATCCAATAATAGGTTTCGTAAAACTTATTACGATTGGTTTTTTATTCGTAATGATTTTTGTGTTTAGGGCTGGATTAAATGTAGCTTTTTCAGTTTTATTTTTTCTTTCTTCTGTTTTAAACAGTATTTTTTGATGTAAGCTATTATCATTACTATCTAATAAATGAAGATTTATAGCGATACTATCTTTATAACTACCTAAATTATAAATATTTATATTTTTATTGTCTTCATGTACACTATAAACGATATCTTTTCCTAGTACCTCTACTTTTGTTAATCCATTATTAACTTCTATTTCTATTTTATTACCTGTTGTAAATGTGTTTTTAATCTTTAAACTATCTTTTTTAATTCTATTTAATATATTGATATTTAAATCTTTAACTGAATTTTTTAACATTATTGTTGAACTATTGAATCCAAAAATTTCATTTTCATCTACAATGATATTATTATTTTTATCTTCAAATGCAATTATATCATATTCACCATTTTTTAAATTTTCTAATTTATAATGACCTTTTATACTTTTGGTATATACGTATGGTTGCTGTTTGTATATATTTAATGTATCACTTGAGTTATAGATCCCTACGATTACATCTGTATTTTTATTGTTTTTAATATTGATGATATTTCCTTCGATATACAATGAATCTAATTGATTTCCTGTTGAAAATAATATTGTTAATTCCTGCGCTACATTTCCTTCCGTAATATCTTTTATACTTTTATTTAAATTTATTCTATAGGTAGTATTTTCTTTTAATTGTTCTGTAAATGTTAATTCAATTATTTTCTTTTTACTATGTATTTTATATTTATTATTTATACTTGGAGTAATCTGTATTTCTTGATTTGCGTTATTTAATGTTACATTTTCATTAAATTCTAGTATTATTTTACTGTCTTTAAAATTTAATGTTTTATTATTTGGATATTGACTTTTTAATATTGGTATGTTTATATCTTTTGGTCCTCCGTTAGGCGCACTAATGTTAGCACATTTGAAAAATAGTGTGGTTGTAATTATTAGTATTAAAGTTTTTAGTGTATTCATTTCTTTATTTTTTCTTAAATACATAAATCAGACTTGAATAATTTTGATTGTTATTTTTTGCCCATTGATTTGATTGATAACCATTTATGAAAGCTTTTAAATAATTTATCTTGGCATTATTATCTTTAGCTATATTTTTTTCTGAAAGTAAACTCACATAATAGCTGTCATATTTCATTGGTTTTGTATCAATTAATTCAAACCCATGTTTTTCAACCAGTTGTTTAATTGAATTTTGATTGAAATGATAAAGATGTCTTGGTACATCATAAGCGGCCCAATTTTCTTGGTAAACATTGGCATCTTTTGATAAATCGTTTGGTACAGCAATAATAAATATTCCTTTCGTTTTAAGGATTTGATTTATTTTTTCAATATTTTCATTTAGCAGATGTATATGTTCTACTACATGCCATGTTGTGACCATGTCAAAAGCTTCAGTTTCATCATAACAACAAAATAGACCATTATTTATAGTTTCATTTGTTGTATTATTGGCTATTTTTCTAGCATCATCATCTGGTTCTATTCCGCTTATTTTCCAACCATTGTCTTTACAGGCTTTTAAAAAATAGCCTGTTCCACAACCAATGTCTAATATTCTTCCTTTTTCTGGTAATAATGTATTGATTAATTTAACCTTATCTTTTAAAGTTCTTTTTCTTACTTGTTGGTATATGGTATTAATAATACCTTTATTACTATTGGTATGTGAAACATATTCTTCTGATTTATAATAACCAACTATGTTTTCCGCTGTAGGTCTTGGGTTGGTAAATTTAAAACCGCATTTGTCACATTTAACTATTGTAAATAATTTTTTACTTACTGTAAAATCTTTACAAATTTTATATTTTTCGAACTGTTCATGATCACAAACAGGACAATTTTTTAATTCTTCTAACATATTATTTTTCTAAATAAACCATTAGTATTGATATATCTGATGGGGTAACACCACTTATTCTACTGGCTTGTCCTATTGTTCGCGGTTTAATTTTTGCAAATTTTTGTCGAGCTTCTGCAGATAGAGCAGGTAATTGACTATAATCGTAATCTTCGGCTATTTTGTAATCGTCAAGTTGTGTTATTTTACTTGCTAATTTTTCCTCTTTATCTATATAGCTTTCATATTTAGTATATATTTCAACTTGTTCTATTGCTTCAATTGAATATTTATTAAATAATTCTGAAGCTATATTTTCAATTGTTTTGAAATGTGATAGGCTTACATTTGGTCTTCTTATCAACGCATCTAGGCTAATTTTTTCTTTAATTATTGCCGTTCCAATTTCCTCTAAAATATGATTTATTTGTTCAGGATTAAATTTTGTTTTTTTAACAAATTTAGCTACTTCTTTAATTTCTTCTTTTTTTGTATTTAGTCTATCTATTCTTTCTTTACTCGCTAAACCTAAATCATATCCTTTTTCTGTTAATCTTAAATCAGCGTTATCTTGTCTTAAAAGTATTCTATATTCTGCTCTTGAAGTAAACATTCTATAAGGTTCTTCTGTACCTTTTGTAATTAAGTCGTCAATTAAAACGCCAATATAAGCTTCATCTCTATTTAAGATAAATTCAGGTTTTTCATTTGCTTTGTTATGTGCATTTATACCTGCCATTAACCCTTGTCCTGCGGCTTCTTCATATCCTGTTGTGCCATTGATTTGGCCTGCAAAATATAAGTTATTTATAATTTTAGTTTCTAAAGAATGCTTTAATTGTGTTGGTGGAAAATAATCGTATTCAATTGCATAACCTGGTCTAAACATTTTTACGTTTTCAAATCCTACAATTTTACGTAATGCTGCCAACTGCACATCTTCAGGTAAAGAAGACGAAAAACCATTTAAATATATTTCTACTGTATTCCAACCTTCAGGTTCTACAAATAATTGATGTCTATCTCTTTCAGCAAATCGGTTAATTTTATCTTCAATGGAAGGACAATACCTTGGCCCTAAACCTTGTATTCTTCCTGTGAACATAGGTGACTTTTCGAACCCTGTTTTGAGAATGTCATGCACTTCTGCATTGGTATAGGTGATATAGCAACTTCTTTGTTTTTCGGTTTTTGGCATGTTTAAATAAGAAAACTGAGCTGGATTTTCATCTCCAAACTGTTCTTCCATTAAGTCATAATTTAAACTTCTTCCGTCTAATCTTGCTGGGGTACCTGTTTTCATTCTCCCTGCTTCAAAACCTAGTTGTACTAATTGTTCGGTTATGCCTGTTGCTGCTTTTTCTCCTGTTCTACCACCTGAAAATTGTTTTTCTCCGATATGAATTAAACCATTTAAAAATGTTCCATTGGTCAATACTACTGTTTTTGATTTTATAGGGATCCCCATTCCTGTTTTTATGCCAACCACTTTACCCTCTTCCACGAGTAAACCGACTACCATATCTTGCCAGAAATCTAAATTTTTTATGTTTTCCAAAGCCAATCGCCATTCTTCCGAAAATTTCATCCTGTCATTTTGTGTTCTTGGACTCCACATCGCAGGACCTTTTGATCGATTTAGCATTCTAAATTGTATGGTTGATTTGTCGGATATTATACCAGACATTCCACCCAAGGCATCTATTTCTCTAACTATTTGTCCTTTGGCTACACCACCCATGGCTGGGTTGCATGACATTTGTGCAATGGTCATCATGTTCATGGTAACCAATAATACACTCGATCCCATGTTGGCTGCTGCCGCTGCTGCTTCACAACCTGCATGTCCCGCCCCTACTACAATTACATCGTATTCTTTAAACATATTTTTGTGTTCCACGTGGAACGTCTTAATGAGTGTCTTTTATTAATGTTTCACGTGGAACTATTTTTCCATTTTTGTGATTCCTAAAGTGTTTCACGTGGAACGTTTTTGTTCTTCTCTTATATAGTATACAAAATTATCATTCTTATAAAGAAACAAAAATATTAATATTGATTATGTGTTTTATATATTATTTTATTCTATTAAGCGTCATTGTTGAATATTTATTTTTATAGTTTTTGATTTTTATACTATTTTAAATAATATTTATTTTCAACTTTATTGGTTTTTCTTTTTTCAATCATGGCATGTGTGTTTTATCCTATATATTTTGTACAAAATTTTTAGCATCATTTTAAAACCTTAGCTATTGTTTAGCGTAGAATGTTTTCAATATTTGTGAATTTTAAAGTTTTAAGTCGAATTTTAAATTCAATTGTAGATTGCTAACCAAATTAAACCAAAATGAAAAAATTAAAATTTATTTTACTTTTGATGCTTGTAGCATTAAGTACTCAATTATTTGCAGGCAAGCCTAATCCTGCTAAATACAACAATAAGATAGTTTCTAAACAACATAAGGTTGTAAATGGTTTTAAAGAATTTTTTAAAACGTTTGAAAAAGGGACTAAAGAACGAATGCACGATGAAAGAGAAGAATTATTGGCTTTAGTTAATAAATCTATCAATGAAATTAAAGTTATGGATGCCTTTGACGGGGATGCTGAGCTTAGAGATGGAGCCTTGTCTTTGTTGAATTTTTATAAATCAGGATTAGAAGGAGATTATCATAAAATGATTGAATTAATTGCGAATAGAGAAAGAAGTAAAGAAGACCATGCTAAATTAGAAGCCTATAAAGATGGACTTATCGCAAATGAAAAAATTCATGATGATAAATTTGAAGATCTTCAAATTGCATTTGCTAAAAAGCATAAATTAGATTTACTTTAATAATAGAATAAGCTCAATATTTAGTAAACGATGAAAAGAAAAACCATTTTAGTTTTAGTGATTATAGCCTCTATTCTACTTGCATCATGTGTACATAGAAGTAAAAGATGTAGAAAAGCTGCCAGAAATGTAAAAAAATTACATTTATCAAATTGGTAAACAAATTATTTATAATAACTTAAAGGTGTGTAATGCGCCATAAGACCATGAAATATTTAGTTGTTTTAATGATTTCTTTATTTTTGTTTACAAATTGTGTTAGAACTACTGCAAAATGTAAAAAAGACCATAAACGGGTTGATAAAGCAAAGAAGTCAGGGAATTTAAAAAACTGGTAATTTACCAGTTTTTTTTTCGTCAATTTTTACGGTACGATTACCTTTCTTATTCTTATGGTATTCAGTAAAAAGTATAACACATAATTCCCCATAATGAAATATTTATTATCTTCCTTATTGGCTTTAGCCATATTGATGAGCTGTACAGAAAAAGTAGGCAATTGTAAAAAAGACAAAAAACGAGTTATGAAAGAAAGAAAGTCGGGCCAGTTTAAAAACTGGTAGCCGTTTCTCTACTTTGTGATATTTGTCATGATATTGTATGATTTATCATGAATGTTTGTATTCATTTGCTCATTTTTTACGAACTTTAAAACCTTAATCAATTTATTTACTAGCAGGAACAATTTTCTGCTGGTAAATTTACTTTTATTAATATACAGTGATAGAAGATAAACCTACCAAAATCACCATTTTAGGAGCTGGCCTAGTGGGAACATTACTCTCTATTTATCTTGCAAAGCGAAATTTTGAAGTGCATGTATTTGAACGTCGTCCCGATTTTCGTCAGGCTAATGTTGATGTAGGCCGATCTATTAACTTGGCCGTAAGTGACCGTGGGTGGAAAGCCTTAGAAGTACTCGGTATTGACCAAGAAATTAGAAAAATAGCCATTCCAATGTATGGACGAATGATTCATCACCAAGATGGCACGGTGAAACATCAACCCTACGGTAAAGAAAATCAAGCAATTTATTCGCTTTCTAGAAGGTATTTTAATGAAACCTTGGTTAATATTGCCGATACCCATGAGAATGTACACTTTCATTTTAATGAAAAATGTTGGGATGTAAACATGACCGATGCCATTACCCATTCCGAAAATACCATTACAGGAGAAAGACTTAATGTGAAAGCCGATGTTATTTTTGGTGCTGATGGTGCCTTTTCTTCGGTAAGAAATGCCATGTTAAAAACAGAGCGTTATAATTATTCACAAACTTATTTAGAACATGGTTATAAAGAATTAACCATACCTGCAGGCGAAAATGGCCAACACCAACTTTCACCAAACGCCTTACATATTTGGCCTAGAGGCAAATTTATGTTAATAGCCTTACCCAATGCTGATGGCACATTTACCTGTACTTTGTTTTTGCCTTTTAAAGGGGACGCGTCATTTGATAAGCTTCATAATGCAGCAGCATTAAATCAGTTTTTTTTGAAAACCTTTGCAGATGTGGTGCCTTTGATGCCTAATTTAAATAAAGAGTTTTTCAAAAATCCAACCTCTTCTTTAGTATCAATATCTTGTTATCCTTGGTGTTATGAAAATAAGGTGGCCTTAATCGGTGATGCCGCACATTCTATGGTGCCATTTTATGGCCAAGGTATGAATGCCGGTTTTGAAGATGTCAGAGAATTGGATGCAATTATTGACAAACATGGCAATGATTGGTTTGCCATATTGGAAGAATACCAACAAATGCGCAAATTGAATACCGATGCTATATCGGAACTCGCGCGACAAAATTTTGTTGAAATGCGTGATTTTGTTGCCAATGAATCGTTTTTGTTGCGCAAAAAAATTGAAGCCTTTTTACATGAAAAATATCCGAAACGTTGGACACCGTTGTATTCAATGGTAACGTTTAGTCAAATTCCTTATGCTGATGCAATGGAAGAAGGAAATCGTCAAAATGAAATTATGGATAGAATTATGACGATTGTAGACATAGAAAATATTTGGCAAAGTGTTGATTATGAATCATATTTAAGTACAATGCATGAAGTGCAACGTGCATTGTAGGAAAAAGTTTATACCCAAAGACAATGAATTACGAAATCAAATTACCATTATTTGAAGGTCCTTTTGACTTGTTGTTGTTTTTCATTGAACGTGATGAGTTAGACATTTATGATATTCCTATTTTTAAGATTACCACTGATTTTTTGAGTTATGTGCAGCAAATGGAGCAATTAAACATGGAAGTCGCCAGTGAATTTATTTTGGTAGCGGCTACTTTAATGAGCATAAAAGCAAAAATGCTGTTGCCTCGTACACAAATTGATGCCTCAGGAAATGAAATAGATCCGAGAGATGAATTGGTGAAACATTTATTAGAATACAAACGCTATAAATCGGTTATTGCAGAATTAAGTTTGTTAGAACAAGCGCGATCGTCACAAGAAAAGCGTGGAAATGTTGTAGAAGAATTGAAGCAATTGGCTGAAATCAATAATGTTGAATCTGAAATGCAAGACCTTGACCTTTATAAATTGTTAAAGGTATTTGAAAAAGTGACCAAAAGATTTGAACAAGAAGCCATAAAACCAATTCATAAAGTGGTTCAATATCCTTATTCTTTGGATGAGCAAAAAAACATGATTTTGGAAATGGTGTACGCGCAAAAAAGAGTTGCCTTTACAGAAATTATTGCAGAAAATAATGAGAAAATATACTTGATTTTCAACTTTTTAGCAATTTTAGAACTCCTTCAACTTAGAAAAATTGCAATCAATATTGGAGAAGGCTTCAATAATTTTTGGATGGAGCCGTTAGAAGAAGCGCAGATAGTTAATTTTGAGTAATCAGTTTATTGATTTAAATGGAATCTTTCTGTTTGTGATATGATATAGTATATACTTTTGGCTCTAAGTGAAATACTGTGGGTAATAGCATTTAGTTGATGTGATGTGTGAATTTGCGAGTGATTGAGTCCCGATTTTCTCGGGATTT